>NZ_JBFTQI010000180.1:0-8700 GCF_056398925.1 Pedobacter sp. 01T416_2 | reverse complement strand
CCCGGACATTGTCCGGGTTTTCTAGTATTAAAGCCTTACAATTTTACCTTTTTAGTTTTTGGTTCTGGTTTTTCAGGTAATTGTATCGATAAAATCAAATCAATGCTTTCCGAGTTGGTTTCATAATCGGCTGCAATTTTTTCCCATCTTTTTAATTCTGATTGTAAGCTTTCGATTTCCTTGCCCAATGATTCGATCTTATTCTGGATTGATTTTCTAACGTTTGTATTTGCCATAACACAAAATTATGATTTGATGGCATATCTTTAAACTTCTTTGTGATGAAGATGCCTGTAAAAAATGCTAAGTGTTCTCTTTCAATGAGTTTTATTCTTATAAAATTTTCAACAATAGTGAAGAATCACCGAATTTGCTTACGATACCCAATAATTGTGCAATGATTTGCTATTTTTACCCAACATCCCCAATAAAATATGAAGAAAAATAATAACTGCGATCTTGAAACTTGTTTTATGTGCCAACTCACATTAAAAGAATGGCATTCTGCTATCGAGGGCCATAAACGAAATTTTATCGCTAAAAAAGGGGAAATAATTATCAAAGAGGGCGATCCGGTGAGTGGTGTTTATTTTGTTACTTCGGGTAATGTAAAAGTGCATAAACAATGGGGCGACAAAGAATTGATTTTACGTTTTGCAAACGATGGAGCCATAATTGGACATAGGGGAATCAGCAGCAGTATTTCTACCTATCCAATATCGGCAACAGCTTTAGAAACCACCAAACTTTGTTTTGTAGATATCGATTTTTTTAAAACTACCATAAAAGTAAACCAGGAATTTGCTTACGGTTTGTTGATGTTTTATGCAGATGAATTACATGCCTCAGAAAAGAAAATGCGTAATTTAGCTTTAATGTCGGTTAAGGGGAGGCTTGCCGTGGCTATTCTAGGATTAAGAGACCAATTTGGATTAGATGCCGAAGGATTTTTAAATTTAGCATTAAGCCGTCAGGATCTGGCTGCTTTTACCGGTGCCACTTACGAAACCGTTTTTAGGACCATGAACGAGCTGTTAGCAGAAAAGTTAATAATAGTGAAAGGAAAGCAAATTGGCATTTTAAACGAAGCTGGACTAACAGATTTGAGTAATAAATAATTAAGGTTTATAATTTTAATTTTTTAAAATTTATTGTTGTTATACTGAGCGTAGTCGAAGTATCTTTTCAAAATATTTATTTCGCTTAGCTTAATTAATAACCAGTTTTTAAATTATTAATATAATATGTTGGGAATCGTTTTATGTGGTGGGCAGAGTTTAAGAATGGGCACTGATAAAGGTTTGCTCAGTCATCAGGATAAATTATGGGCACAGATGGCAGCTGATAAATTAAGTGCGCTTGATCTCCCGGTAAAATTTTCAGTTAATCCATCGCAGCATGAAACCTATGCAGGTTATTTTGGGAATGAACACCTGATAGTTGACCATTCTTTACCTGATATCAAGGGACCATTATTGGGGGTGCTTTCTGCGCACTTATCAAATCCAGAGGAAGATCTGTTCTTATTGGCCTGCGATATGTTGTTGATGGAAGTCAGGTTGCTGGAAAAGCTAATCCATTCACTTAAAGCTGATGATTCTTTCGAGGCTTATATTTTCACCAAAGATGGTCAGCAAGAACCTTTATGCGGGATTTATAAAGTTGAGGGTTTGAAAAAAATTGTACACCTGCTTCAAACCAATGGTTTGGCCAAACACAGCATGAAATACGTTTTAAGTAATTTGCGAGTTTGCGAAATTGCCATTGAGGACCAGGATTATCGTTATTTCAGTAATTTTAATTCCCATGCAGAAATAAACGGCTTATAACAATTGCAAGGCTGATTGATCAATTTTAGTGAAATTGTCTTTTTCTCCTTCACAAAGCACACAACAATAACCTTCTGGTAAATCTTTAAATGCCGTACCTGGGTTAATGTTGTTTTCAATTTCGCCAATGCGCTCATTGTACACTGTTAAACAATTGTTACACTGATATAAAAACTCGCCATCTTTTTTTATCGTTTCTTCAGTTTGAAAGCTCTGTTTTTGATTACCGGTTTTTATCGCATTTAAACGGTATTTGTAAAACTTAAATATCGAACGCCTTACTTGTTCTGGTAATAAAAAACTAGGATTACTCCTGCTAAAAATTTCGCCGGTACGCTCGTTGGGGTTAAAATCCTTAGCACAAAGGATATCGTAAACGGGGAGTAGTTTTAAACCCAGTATATTAATCAAGTGGCGTTTTTGGATCAGGATACTACTGAAAACCTCACTTTTTTTGCGTGTTTTAATGCCAAAGCAGATTCCAAACGTCCTGGTATCATCAATGCTCAAATGTTTAACAAGGAAATTTTTTAACGCTAGACCTTCGTTACAATTGTCTTCCACCTGAAAGTTAAGTTCGTTGGCCGCATGCCGCATATTGATCTCAAATTCTTCGAGCAAGCCATTCCAAAGGTTTTTGTCTTTTTCATCAATCCCTTTTATAATAATGGTTTTCCAGGAGGTACAGCACAACTGACCGAGTTTGGTATCTAAACAAAGCTGGCAGAGTTTCTTTAAGAATGGAATGCTGAACAATTCATCGCGCCTGTAGATACCCAACCAATATTTATTGTTATATCGGTTTAAGCCCTCGTAATAAGGTAGGTTAAAAGAAGATAGGGACACGGTATTTTCGGCCTGTTTAAGAATGAAGTTGTCCTGATCTAAAAGTGCAAAGAGCGCTTCACCATTGGCTTGTGGATTATCTACAAACTGTGACTGATTGTTTTTGATAATACCCTCCAGCGCTTTGGTAACCTGTGCAATATGGTTGGTGTAACAAAGCTGATTCCATTCATAGGTTACATTGGTTTTTGGAAACCGGATAATCAAATGCCAATAATGTTCGGATTGTGAAGAGGCAATCCAGTTGATATTACCCGTTAACATGGGGGTAAAACTTTGGTCGCTATCGCAGATATTGACTTTAACGGAAGGTCTAAAGTCGATATCGTCTAAAACATCTTTGTATACCCCTTCAGTAAGCCAGGTTTTGCGGATAAAAATCTCTTCAGCAGGATAAGAACTGATAATATTCGGGAAATTATTGGTGTCTACTTCATAATCGATCCCAAATTTATCCATTTCGCCTGTAAATATGGCAATATTATAGGTTGTAGTATCAATCAATAACTGCTGGCGGAGGCCAAAACGGACATATTGGATCCGCGCTTTTGTTGCCGCAACCAGGATATTATACAAATTGCCCGGTGATATGATGCCGCCTGGAAAGTTAATGATGATGGTTTGATACATGATTTAGCTATTTAAAAGTCCAAATTCTACTATTGCCTTTGGGAAGTTTTTGTTTTCGTGCCCTGGTCTGCATAATTTTAAAAGCGCAAACCTTTGGATATTAGTGAGTTTTCGCCACTGGTTTATGGAAAGCTGTAATGCTAATTCTGTCGCCTTTTCTTTTAGCATCGTAGGGATTTGATGTAGGTTTCCCCAATCGGGTAGCGGATCGATAGCTAGCGTGGTAGCTTGATTTCCAGTATATTTTGTAATCAGGCCAATCAGAAATTGATGGTACTTATCTGTTTGTTCCTGAGTTGAAACCGGTAGTAAAGCCAGTTGGATTCTTTCTGATGGATGAAATTTACTCCATTCAGCCAATTTTAGTTTTATTCCTGCGGCATCCATTTTAAAACGTACGATCATCGGGATACAACGCACATTTTCTTCAATAAAATCTTCCTCGAACTTAAAATATTCAATCCCTTTTAGGTTTTTAAATTCTGAAGGACCTATTTTTACTTTCATCACTTTGTTCAATTTTAAATATTATTCTCTGAACCTTCATTAAAGAAAGAGAACTTACTCTTCTTATTCTGTCATGTTGTTCGTAGGAGTCCTATGGACAGGATGACAATTCATACTATGATACACGCTTATGAAGAATCACGAAAATCTATCATTTCTCTACTAAAACCTGCTTAGGTTCCGTTTTTAATACATTTACAAAAGAATCTAATATGGCTTTTACCTCGGGCCTGCAACTGCCACAGCCCATTCCAGCGCCAGTTAACTGGCAAAGCTGCAAATGATCTTTACAGCCGTCTTTAATTTTGTTGATCAGGTTGCCTTCGCCAACATTGTTGCAGCTGCATACGGTTTTGCCGATAATGGGTTCGGTTGTTTTGCCACTTCTTAACAATTGAAGCCGCTTTTCGCTCAACTCCATTTTATTTTCGATCAGGTTGCGGAATTCCAAAAACTCACTTTTATCGCCAATTAATATGGCTCCAACCAGTTTATCATTGTGTACAATACATTTTTTATAGTAGCGCTTTGCTTTATCAATAAAAACAATTTCCTCATAAGTCGGATCGTTGTCCGGTATTTCGGCCAAACCTAATGAACAGAGTTCTAAACTGTGCATTTTAAGGATATTCATGAGCAGGCTGCCCTGGTAAAATTTAGCAATGTCTCCGCAAAGAAACCGGGCTACAATTTCGGCCTGTTGTTCTGCTGCTGCGGTAATGCCATACATCTGGCCATTAAATTCGGCAATTTCTCCAATAGCATAAATGTCTTTTTCGTTGGTTCTCAGGTATTCATCAACTACAACACCTCTCTTGCATTCTATACCTGCTTCTTTAATCAGTTCGGTATTCGGAACAGTACCTATGGCAATTACTAAAGATTCGCAATCGATCAATAAACCACTTTTTAAACGGATGCCCGAAATGCTTTTTTCACCGATAATCCGGTCTACTTCATCATTGTAAAAAATCTCAATGCCTTTGCTGATCAGTTCTTCATGTAGTAACTGACTGCCTAATGCATCCAACTGGCGACCCATTAATCTTGATATCCGTTGGATAATCGTCACTTTTGATCCTGTTTCGGCCAAAGATGTAGCGAGTTCGATACCCAATAAACCGCCACCAACAATTACTACTTTTCCATTTGTGGTATCCACGTGTTTTTTAAAACTGTCGGCATCGTTACGGCTGCGCATGGTAAATATGCCGTTTAGTTTCGGGATATCTTTAAGCACAAAAGCCCTGCTTCCCGTGGCCAGGAGCAGGATATCGTAATGGTGGGTTTCTCCGTTACTATCAATAACGGTTTTATTTTCTTTGTTGATTTTTTCGATACCTAACCCACGGTGCAGTTTAATTCTATAATCGGTTTCTTCACTATCGCTCATTTTAATGAGGTTATGCCATGGTAAAGTGCCAATAATGTAATCGGGGAGAAGTACCCTGTTGTAAAAAGGGAAATTCTCTTTGCTAAAGATCTCGATATCATCTTCGGTATTTAAGGCCCTGTAACTTTTAACAAAACCACAGGCACCAGCTCCCGCACCAATAACAATGATCTTTTGTCGGGCTTTTTGATATAATTTTACTTCTACAGCACTAAATTTAAAATCGGGTTCTTTGCTTAGTGGATCAACCAGGTTATTGGTGAGGTTATTCACCCGGTTTAGGTCACTTTTTAAGATTTTGCCCCAGTGCATGGGCATAAAAACCACTCCAGGTTTAATATCTTCCGAAAATTTTGCTTTTACACGAACATTTCCACGTAAACTGGAAATTTCGATAATATCATTGTCTTTAATGTTCCGGGCTTCAGCATCAATTGGGTTGATCTCTAAAAAAGATTCACTAATATGCTGGTTCAATTTATTTACCTTGCCTGTTTTGCTTCGGGTATGCCATTGATCTCTGATTCTTCCGGTGGTTAAAATCAATGGATGTTCCGGTGTTAAAGCTTCCGATTGGTTTTGGTCATCAAATGATAAAATATTGGCTTTTTTATCTGGTGTGTAAAACTGGTGATCGGTAAATAACCTGGCTGTTCCGAATGCTTTTTCTTGCTTCGGGTAAGGCCATTGAACGGCTCTTTTTTTTCTTAAAATCTCATAATTAAGTCCGCTGATATCAATGTTGGTTCCTTCCGTAAGGGCTGCATGCTCGTTATATATTTCGGAAGCACTTTTGAAATCGAAACCGTGATAACCCATTTTTTTTGCAAACCGGCAGATAATTTCCGAATCTGGTAAGGCTTCTCCAGGTGCTTCGGTTACTTTACTGAGATAAGAAATATAGCGGCCTGCATTGGTCATGGTGCCCTCTTTTTCTACCCAGGCAGCTGCAGGTAAAACCACATCAGCGTATTTTAAGGTTTCTACTTTGTTGCTAATATCCTGAACAACTACAAATTTCGCTTTTTTTAATCCTTCTTCGGCTACACGAACATCTGGTAGGCTAATCAATGGATTGGTACATAAAATCCATACTGCTTTGAGCTTTCCTGTATTCAGTTCATCAAACATTTCGGTTGCAGTTAAGCCCGGTTTAGATTGTATGGTGCCCAATGGGATCTGCCAAAATTTTTCGACCTCATTGCGGTGACTTTCGTTGGCTAAAACCCGATGTGCCGGCAATAAATTGCTTAAACCACCAACTTCTCGTCCGCCCATAGCATTTGGTTGTCCAGTGAGTGAAAAAGGTCCGCTTCCAGGTTTGCCAATATGGCCGGTAATCAGGTTTAGATTGATTAATGAAAGGTTTTTATTAGTACCCACCACACTTTGGTTAAGCCCCATGGTCCACATGCTGATGAAACCTTTTGCATTGCCGATGTACGATGCGGCCAAGCGGATATCACTTTCTTTTATGCCACAAACAACTGCTGCTTCGGCCAGTGAGGTTTCGAAAACGGTAGCATGGTATTTTTCATAACCATTGGTGCTGTTGATGATAAAATCAGCATCGATTTTTCCATCTTCAATTAAACATCGGCCAATGGCGTGGTGAAGGGTAATATCGGTGCCTGGATTGAGTTGCAGATGGACATTGGCGAGCGAGCAGGTCTGCGTTTTTCGCGGGTCACTGACAATGATCTTTAAGTCTGGATTTTTTTGCTTTGCGGCTTCAACACGGCGCCAAAGGATAGGATGGCACCATGCTGGATTTGCACCCGCAACAAAAATGCAATCGGCAATTTCAATATCATCGTAACTAATGGGCACAGTATCTTCACCTAAGCTCATTTTATAACCAACAACCGCACTGCTCATACATAAGCGGCTGTTGGTATCGATATTATTGCTACCGATAAAACCTTTAATCAATTTGTTTACTACATAATACTCTTCCGTTAAACATTGTCCGCTTGCATAAAAAGCCACACTATCGGGACCATGTTTTTTAATCAGTGCTTTAAAAACGGCTGCCGTTCTTTCTAGTGCGGTATCCCAACTAACCCTTTGTAGGGGCATATTCTTGTTGTAGCGCATTTCGGGGTACAGCAGTCTGTCACTTTTGTCATTCGCCGTGTAATGAAGATTCATGCCTTTACTGCACAACATGCCTTTGTTTACAGGGTGGTTTTTGTCTCCTTCAACTGTTATCCGCTCATGGATATCTTTATTTACCACAATACCACAGCCCACTCCGCAATAGCAGCATGTTGTTGTATTATTTAGCGATATATTCTTTTCTTCTTTCAAATGATCAACGGTATTGTAGGTAGATTTTTACTTTTGGTATGACTATTTGCTCGGTGTAAGTACAAGATCTTCTATCTCTGCGCTTTTCTGTGCCATAATGGTTCTGAAAATAAATATAGCAATGCCAATTCCGAGGATGATAAAGCCTAGAAAGGTAAATGCACTGGTATAATCGATCAGATCTTTTTGAATAGAATGCCCATTTTCGATTACATTTTTAGTAGCATGACCAGCTTTGGCTTTAAACATAAATGCAATAAGCATAGCGCCGATATTTCCGCCAGCACCTACAATACCTGCTACACTACCAACCGCAAGTGGATTAATGAAAGGAACAAGGCTGTAAGTTGCGCCGTTGGCCATTTT
Source organism: Pedobacter sp. 01T416_2 (assembly GCF_056398925.1). Taxonomy (NCBI): domain Bacteria; kingdom Pseudomonadati; phylum Bacteroidota; class Sphingobacteriia; order Sphingobacteriales; family Sphingobacteriaceae; genus Pedobacter; species Pedobacter sp. 01T416_2. Next base: position 819 of record NZ_JBFTQI010000180.1, on the reverse strand, counting down.
TAAACTTAGACCGAAAACGAACATCATAAAAATAGCCATTCCAATATTGCCCGATTTTGCGAACCAGATCAGGCCGATTCCTTCTATCAGAAGCAATAGCGCAAGTAAAAGTGTTTTGCCATCAAATCCCCAGGTTTTACCGATTTTATCAGCAACAATTCCACCCAATGGTCTGGCAAAAACATTGATCCAGCCAAAAATACCTGCAACCATTCCGGCTATGGCGATTGTTGCACCGAATGAATCAGTAAAAAAGATCGGGGCGAAGTTGTCAACCGTTATTTCTACACCAAAACAGGCAGCGTAGGCAATGGTTAAAATCCAGGTGCGGTAATCTTTTGCGGCGATTAAAAATGTGTTTTTGGTGCTTTTTATGTTTTCATCTTTTAAATCCTTAAAATCTCCCTGTGGGGTATCTAAAGTATAACGGTGATATAAAAAAGCACATACTAAAAGCATTACACCGGGAAAAATCATAGCATAACGCCAGCTGTCTTCAGTGCTACAAAAGCCCAGAGCGGTAATGCCAGATGCGATTAATGGCATAAATAAATTGGCAGCACCACCACCTGCATTACCGAAGCCACCTGCAGTTGCATTTGCGGTTCCTTTAATGTTCGAAGCAAACATAATGGAGGTGTGGAATTGGGTAATTACAAATGAAGCGCCGATTACGCCAATGGCCAAGCGGAAAAGTAAAAATGAAGTATAAGAATGGCTGGTTCCGATTAACAGTACCGGAATGGCACACAGTACCAAAAGCCAGGTGTAAATGAGTTTAGGACCAAATTTATCAATTAGCCGTCCGATCAGTAAACG
>NZ_JBFTQI010000179.1:0-8701 GCF_056398925.1 Pedobacter sp. 01T416_2 | reverse complement strand
TTCCTAGCTCCTACATCTTATACCGATTTCCAGAGAACACCTACTGCTACATCTGCAGAAAGATCGATTATAGGCGCTAGCAGCTCAACTGCTAATAAGATAAAGTTAAATATTTATTATACTAAAATTAATTAACGATTTTAGTGTAATCATAAAAACTCTTGCTAGCAAAACTGGCAGGAGTTTTTTTGTATCATTATTTTATGGCTACGGAATAAAAGCGCATAAAAAAAGCTACCTCTCATCAGGTAGCTTTTTTATGTATTTTAACTTTAATTAAAAGGGAAGATCTCCATTCTCATCTGATGGACCAATTGTAAATTCATCTTCAATTTTAGCTTCAGAACTTTGATGCGTTGGTGTAGTTGGACTTTGCTCGAAATCGCTTTTTCTGCCTAACATGGTAAAGTTTTCGGCCACAATTTCTGTTACATATTTTTTAACCTTTTCTTTGTCTTCAAAGGATCTTGTTCTTAATTTGCCCTCTATGTAAACCAGTTTACCTTTCTGAAGGTATTTGGAAGCAACCTCTGCTAAGCCACGCCATAACACAATATTGTGCCATTCCGTTTGTTCTACTCTTTTACCGTCTTTGTTGTATGTTTCCGAGGTAGCTAATGGAAAACTGGCTACTGTTACGCCACCGTCTAAATGTCGCACTTCAGGGTCTTTGCCTAAATGGCCTACTAAAATAACTTTGTTAATCCCAGACATAAATATTTTTGGTTAGTTGTTTCGTTTTCTAAGTGCGCACCGAATAAGATGGTTAGTTATTCCATTTTGTTCTTATAAAAATATTCCAGAACAAAATCATGGATTACTTTTGGCTGCGGTAACTCATCTAATTTACTTAAAGAAACCCAATTAAGTTCCTTTTGTTTATTAAAGTTAAATATATAATTTTTTAATGCAAAAAATTGTACATGGATTATTTGGTGAGTTAATATGTGCTTTTTGGCTCTTATAAATGTAAAATCGGCGTTGTTTCCGAATACAGATTTTACCCGATCGATGAATAATGAATCGCTCCACTCGCATTCTTCTGTAGTTTCCACGCTAGGGAAATCATATAAATGCTGCCATATATCCCCTGCTTGCCTTTCCCTGATCAATACTTTTTCATCTTCAAAACAAACAAAATAATTAATATACCGGTGTTTTTGTTCGGCTTTGCGGATTTTAACCGGTAGCATATTTACCTGGCCATGGTTAAAAGCATAACACTCCTGACTAAGTGAGCAAACGCTACAATTGGGCGATTTTGGCTTGCACTGCATGGCTCCAAACTCCATAACAGCCTGGTTATATAGCGCAGGGTCATCTTTGTAGAGCAAATCATTTGCTAACGCATAAAACTCTTTTTTGCCGGCCGGGCTATTTATTGGCGTAGCTAAACCATAGAACCTGGAGAGTACCCGAAATACATTTCCATCTACCACAGCCCGTGCTTCTCCAGTCGAAAATGAGGAAATGGCAGCAGCTGTATATTCACCAATCCCTTTTAATTTTATGAGCTCATCATGCAGATTTGGGAAGATTCCATGATAATCTTTCACCACAATTTGAGCGGTTGCATGCATATTCCTGCCCCTCGAGTAATAACCCAGTCCTTGCCAAAGCTTCAAAACTTTGGCTTCGGTAGCACTGGCAAAATCGGCAACTGTAGGGAAATTCTCTAAAAACCTATTAAAGTACGGAAGCCCTTGTTCTACTCGTGTTTGTTGTAATATAACCTCTGATAACCAGATGGTATAAGCATCATTGGTATGCCTCCAGGGCAAATCTCTCTTATTTATCAGGTACCAATTGATGAGTTCATTTTGAAATATCATTACTGCAAATTACGGTCTATTTATCCGATTAAAAAAAAACTTGCAATTGCCTGATAAGTCTAGTGATAAAAAAATCATCTTTTATTTCCCTATCTCATTAAAAAGCAATACTTTTGCAACCCCAAAACAGTAGTAATATTAAAACATAATATATAATAAATAATAAAATATGACTAAGGCAGATATTATTTCAGAAATATCAACAAAAACCGGAATTGAGAAGGTTGATGTACAGGAAACAGTTGAGGCATTTTTCAAGGTTATCAAAACCAGCATGATTGGCGGTGAAAATGTATACGTAAGAGGCTTCGGAAGCTTTGTTGTTAAAAAGAGAGCGCAAAAAACTGCGAGAAATATCTCAAAAAATACTGCAATAATTATCCCAGAACACTTCGTTCCTAGCTTTAAACCAGCAAAAGTATTTGTTGATAAAGTAAAAAGCAATTCAAAAAAAATTAACGTAGAAGCCTAAGTCTTATATATGAATAGCAATATCAGATCAAAACAAACCATAGTTATTGGAGCGATTGTATTGCTTGTTGCATTCTTATTTACAAGAGACATTAAGGGTTTGGTTAAACCAACGGAAGAAAATGGAAAAATGCCTTCAAGTGGCCCAATGGCCAGAGCAGCTTCTCCATCAAATACATCGGTACTAAACCTCGAAACTTCGTCTACTGCTGCAAAGAATGTAATCAATAAGAATTTGGCTACAGACATTACAGCTTTAGAAAACAGCTACAAAGGCGCAAATGGCGCAGAGAAGATTGAACTTGCTAAACAACTGGCTCAGAAATGGGACGATGTTGAGCAAATTACGCCATCTGCACTGTATTTAGAAGTTGTAGCCGAAGGCGAACCATCATCAAAATCGTGGTTAGCTGCCGGTAATCAATTTATAAAAGCTTTTGAAAGCACACAAGATAGCATAGCGCAACCTGCTTTATTGCAGAAAGCCAATGTATCTTACAAAAATGCATTAGAGAAAGACTCTACAAACATTGAAGCTAAAACAGGCTTAGGTATAACGATAGTAAACGGCTTAGGCGCACCAATGCAAGGTATTGCAATGTTGTTAGAAGTTGTTGCTAAAGAACCTAAAAATGTAAAGGCCAATATGAATTTAGGATTGTTCTCTATAAAATCAGGTCAGTTTGATAAAGCAATTCCTCGTTTTAATACCGTAATTGCCGCTGCTCCAACTCCTGAAGCCTATTTTTATTTAGGAACAGCTTTAGAAAATTTAGGCAGAAATAAAGAAGCAGTAAATGCTTACCTATCAAGCAAAAAATTAGCGGCTAACCCAACCTTATCTTCATTCATTGATAAGAAGGTGGCTGAACTAAAGAATAAAAATTAATTAACAGATTAATAAAAACATTTAAAACTTAAAACTATGCCAAGCGGTAAAAAAAGAAAGAGACATAAAATGGCTACCCACAAACGTAAAAAACGTTTAAGAAAAAACAGACATAAGAAAAAATAGTTTCTTATTTGATAAAGCCAGTTAAACCTCATAGTAAACACTATGAGGTTTAAACAATTTATATGATTTTTTTATTGTATATGTTTTTGGCTACATCACTGTTTTTATTTACTATCCATTTGTTAATAGGCGAAAGCCTTAAATCTGTAGCTGTTGGTAAAAGAATTAATTATCAATTCGACTCCTGCCGGAGTTACCATAGCGTTGATTGAAGACAAACAACTTGTTGAGCTTCACAAAGAACAAATCAATATTAACTACGCTGTAGGCGATATTTATTTAGGCCGCATTAAAAAAATTATGCCTGGCCTGAATGCCGCTTTCGTGGATGTTGGTTATGAAAAAGATGCTTTTTTGCATTACTTTGATTTGGGCCCTCAGGTGCAATCTTTAATTAAGCTAACGAAGATCAAGCGTAATGGCTCGGTTACAGGCACATTATTAGATAATTTAAAGCTAGAAGCCGATATTAACAAGGCGGGCAAAATTTCTGATGTGCTCAGTAAAAACATGCTCCTACCTGTACAAATTGCCAAAGAGCCAATTTCTACAAAGGGACCGCGTTTAAGTTCCGACATTTCGATTGCCGGCAGGTATGTGGTACTGGTGCCATTCTCCAATACCATATCTGTATCAAAAAAAATTAAAAGTAATACCGAACGTAATCGTTTAAAAAAGATTATTGAAAGTATTAAACCTCAAAATTTTGGGGTCATTATCAGAACCGTTTCTGAAGGCAGAGGGGTTGCCGAAATGCAAAAAGATCTTTTAGATTTAATTGCTAAGTGGGAAAACTTCATTAAAAAAATGCCATCTACCGAACCTTCAAAAAGAGTTTGGGGAGAAATGGACAGATCATCAACGTTAATCCGTGATATTCTGAACCCTGATTTTACAAACGTTTACGTGAGTACGCCAGAGTTGTACGATGATATCCGTTCTTATGTTCACGACATCTCTCCCGAAATGGAAAAGATCGTTAAACTATACAAACAGAAAGAACCTATCTTCGATCATTTTGGTGTAGAAAAGCAGATTAAAAACGCTTTCGGAAAAACAGTAAACTTACCAGGCGGTGCTTACCTTGTTGTAGAGCACACTGAAGCACTCCACGTTATAGACGTGAATAGTGGAAACCGTACTGCCAGTAAAGAAAATCAAGAAGAGAATGCTTTACAGGTAAACAAAGAGGCGGCCAAAGAAATTGCCCGTCAATTGCGCTTGCGCGATATGGGCGGTATTGTGGTAATCGATTTTATCGATATGCACAAACCAACAAACCGTAAAATGCTATTCGATTATTTGCGTGAGCTGATGTTATTGGATAGAGCCAAACACACTATTTTGCCTCCGAGCAAATTTGGTTTGGTACAGATTACCAGACAACGTGTTCGTCCGGAAATGAATATTGTTACGGTAGAAAAATGTCCGGCCTGCGATGGGACCGGAGAAATTAAAGCGAGTATCGTTTTAATGGATGATATTGAGAACAACCTTAATTATATTTTAAGAGAGCAGAATGAAAAAGGCGTAACCCTTTGCGTACACCCATACATCGAAGCTTACATTACAAAAGGCATTTTCAACCTTCAACGCCGCTGGTTCTTTAAATACGGCCAATGGATTAAAGTTAAGGCACAATCATCGTATCACTTAACCGAGTTTCACTTCATCTCCGCAAAAGATGAAGAGATTAAGTTATAACTCAAAACACATTTAACAGAAAGCCCGGATTTTTTAAATCTGGGCTTTCTGTTGTTTAAGTGTATTTCAAATCTAAAATATTAATTAAGTGCCTCATTAAGTTGTGCTCAGATGACTTAGGTGGTCAATATTTTTGGAAAACAACTGTCCTGTGCGTTTTGGCCACTTAGTCCTGCTATCCCTCCAAGTCCTCACTCATTCTTCGCTCCGGGCTTTCCGTTCTATCAGGTTTATCAACAATGGCGCTGCATTTTATAGTGATGTTTCGAACCTCGCAGGTTTTGAAAACCTGCGAGGTTTAACGTAAACACGATTCGGGCAAACGATTAATTGTTCAAAAAAATAAAAACACTTTCAATCCTGAAAGGTTAAATTCGTAATCTAAAATTTTAATCAATTGGCAAAATCAAAAAGTGCATTTTTCTGTCAGAGCTGTGGCTACGAATCGGCAAAATGGTTGGGTAAATGTCCGTCTTGTAACCAATGGAATACCTTTGTAGAAGAAATTGTAGAAAAAAGCTCCGCTTCTGTTCCAACCTGGAAAAGCGATAATACCAGTCGCAAATTAAGCAAACCAAGTAAGGTTGATGAAATACAATCATCAACTGAGCGTAGAATATTAACTGGCGATAAAGAATTAGACCGCGTTTTAGGTGGTGGATTAGTAGAAGGATCGCTAGTGCTCATCGGCGGTGAACCGGGTATCGGGAAATCGACCTTGATGTTGCAACTGGCTTTAAATTTAAAGGGCAAAAAACTACTCTATATCTCCGGTGAAGAAAGCGAACAACAGATTAAAATGCGGGCAGAAAGGATTCAGGAAAGCCCCTCATCCAACTGTTACATTTTAACAGAAACTTCTACACAGAATATATTTAAACAGATCGAAATTCTTGAACCAGAAATTTTAGTTGTAGATTCTATTCAGACTTTGCACTCCGCTCATATCGATTCAACACCAGGTAGTGTATCGCAGGTAAGGGAATGTACTGCCGAATTATTGCGTTTTGCAAAAGAAACCGGCGTACCTGTTTTCCTTATCGGCCACATCACCAAAGATGGCGCTATTGCAGGCCCTAAAATACTCGAGCACATGGTTGATACGGTTTTACAGTTTGAAGGCGACAGGCACCACGTTTATCGCATCCTAAGATCCATCAAAAACCGGTTTGGTGCAGCCGCAGAACTCGGGATCTACGAAATGCAGGGCAGTGGTTTAAGAGAAGTTTCCAATCCATCAGAAATCTTGCTCTCACAACGTGATGAAGAGCTGAGCGGAATCGCCATAGCCGCAACCTTAGAGGGTGCAAGGCCGATGTTGATTGAAACACAGGCCTTAGTGAGTTCGGCAGCATATGGAACTCCTCAACGCTCAGCAACAGGTTTCGATACCAAAAGGATGAACATGCTCTTAGCTGTTTTAGAAAAACGCTGTGGCTTTAGATTAAGTACACAAGATGTTTTCTTAAATATCGCCGGTGGAATTAGAGTGGAAGACCCTGCAATTGACCTGGCCGTATTAATTGCCATTATATCATCGCATCAGGATATCGCTGTTTCTTCAAAAAACTGTTTCGCCGCAGAAGTAGGCCTATCGGGAGAAATTAGGGCGGTAAACAGAATCGAACAACGTATTGCCGAAGCAGACAAATTAGGTTTCGAAACGATTTACATCTCTAAATACAACTTGAAAGGAATTGATACAAACAAATACAACCTTGAGATTAAAGCAGTAAGTAAAATAGAAGAAGTGTTCAGCCTTGTTTTTGGATAGATAAAAGGTGGGGAAACAACTCAACAAATTTCCACAGAAAGAAGATAATATTCTACATTCCTATAACATCATTGAATATTAACAAATCAGCAAAAAAACAACAACTAACTGAATATAAATACATTAACTATACCAAAAACAAAAAATTAAACTTTTGGATTCTAGTTTGCCTATAATAATTTAAATGTACATCATAAAATGTGATTGCAATTATAGGGATGATTTTCCCCGTTAATGGATGTTAGCGGGGATTTTTTGTTTTCATTATTAATGAAAAATTTTAAATAACTTTGATTAGATCATTAACCGGATAATTATAAAACCATGAAAAAAATCATTCTAAGCTTCAGCTTTTGCCTATTTACGGCATTTTCATTTGCTCAAAGCGCATATACTGGTCAAAAATTTGGAGAAGAAGTTAAACCAGGAGATGTAAAACCTGCTGCAAAGATGGAAGCTGCCATGGGGGATAAAAAAATTGCCGATATGAAAATCGAAGGCAAGGTGGTAGATGTGTGTAAGAAAAAGGGCTGCTGGATGACTTTAGAAATGCCTAATGGCGATCCAATGCGGGTAACTTTTAAAGATTATGCGTTCTTTATGCCGATGGATATTGTTGGCAAAAAAGTAGTTTTGGATGGATTGGCAAAGAGACAAACCATCTCTGTAGAAACTTTACGCCACTATGCGGAAGATGCTAAAAAATCTCCTGAAGAAGTAGCAAAAATTACCGATCCTAAAAAAGAATTGGCTTTCGAAGCTAAAGGCGTAGTGATTTTGGATAAATAAAAGAAAGTCCGGGGTCCGCGAAGACCGAAGTTAGCGGCGGCAAGCCTAAAGAGCTAAATTTTGCTAAAATAAATTACAAATAACAATATACTATATGAAAGTCGTCATCTCGACTGAAGCGTAGCGAAATGGAGAGATCTATAATAGATTAGCTTCGCGCTGAGCCTTCGGGTTTTCGACTGCGTTATACTCCGCTCGAAATGACGATATATAAATAAGAAACCCCGATGCATATTCTGCACCTGGGTTTCTATTTTTATGGATGGTGATCTTAGATTACCCAGTTCCAACCAAATTCRTCAGGTGCTAAACCGTAACGGATATCGTTTAATTTTTTAGCAATGCCATTAGAAATATGTCTTGTAGATGGGTCGGTCAATTTATAGCTCTGACCATTATAGCCCATTTCGCCTACATGTGTTACTGTAGCTGCAGTTCCTGCGGCAAAAGCCTCTGTTAAGCTTCCGTTTTCAATTCCTTCAATCACTTCTTTAACAGAAACCCTACGTTCTTCAACTTCTACTCCAGCATCTTTAGCCAGTTTAATAATAGTATCACGCGTTACACCATCCAAAACAGTACTGCGTACTGATGGCGTAACCAATTTGCCATTAATTACAAAAAGTAAGTTGGCAGTTCCAGCTTCTTCAATAAACTCATGCGTTACCGAATCTGTCCAGATCAATTGATCGTAACCTTCTTTTTTTGCTTGCTCGAAAGGATATAACGAACGTGCGTAATTTCCAGCAGTTTTGGCAAAGCCTACACCACCTTCGTCTGCACGCGTAAATTCAGTTTCAATTTTAACCTTTAGTGCACTACTGTAATATGGACCAGTTGGTGTAGTTAACAAAGCAAATTTATAGGTATCAGATGCCTTAACGCCCAAATAAGGGTCCATTGCAAACATGACCGGGCGGATGTATAAAGCATAATCTTCTTGATTAGGTACCCATTTCTCATCAACATTGATTAATGCGGCTAAACCTTGCATAAAAATTTCTTCAGGAATACCTGGCATCGACATTCTGGCGGCTGATTTGTTAAAACGTTCGAAGTTTTTATCGGCACGGAAAACACTAATTTTACCATCTGGTTGGCGGTAAGCCTTTAATC
>NZ_JBFTQI010000178.1:0-8713 GCF_056398925.1 Pedobacter sp. 01T416_2 | reverse complement strand
ATGCAGCTGAAAACTATAATACAAAATGAATAAATTTTCAGCCGGCATTTTTTGTTTTTTCATAGGCCTTTATGTTTTCAACGGCATTCAAGCTAGCTATGCTGGTCTTTTTGATGCCAAAAAGAAAGAGCCCTTCGGCGGCGGCGAGCTGAGGCAAGCCCTTGGTGTATCGAAAAGAAACAATTATACGTCACTCATATTGATTTTTATAAGATAAATTATCCCTCAGGATGACAATGTTTTTTCGTTTTCGACCATAGAAAGGTCTTCGACAAGCTCAGACTGACAACGGCATAGTACTTAACTTAATCACATTGCCCTACGCCATTAAAAAAATAAAATAAACTTACGATGAAAAAAGCTAGATGTAGTTAGGCTCTTTTAAATTTAACTGAGCTTCCTGGTTTTACCCAAACTGCTTTCTTCACAATGGTTTTTCCCTTATCATCTAAAAATTTAGGCTGCCAGAGAATTTTCTTTTGGCCATTATTGGTTAGCGTTGTAGCAATATTACCATCATGTTTTACTGTAATGGAAGTCATTAATACAGGTAAATCTTTTAATTCGGAACTTGTTGTTTTTTTACCACGGTACAATGTTGTGATCTGATCAAACCGTGCATCGGCTTCTATTCCCATTAATCCTTCTGTAAAACCTTTAATAACACCGAAAGAAACTTCAGGGTACTCCCTCCTGGCTGTTGCAGGATCGGTTAAGTGCAACAAATAACCGTAGGCTTTTTCTGATTGCCCGTTCTGGTACATAATTAAGGGAAAATACGACAGGTTTTCTACATTCCAGTTTTTCGATAATAGATGTTGAATGGTTTTTTCTTTGCGTTCACCAGCTTTTAAGGCATCGAACCAAAGTAAAAAAGTTTCCCCTTCATCCATACCGAATTTATGGTCGTTCGAATAAAAAGTATGGTATTGCGAAGCGCTGTCGTTCCACCACAAAGCATCGATACTTTTCTGATAAGCTTCAGCCTTTTCTTTAAACTGTTTTGCTTTATTGTGCTGCCCTTTTAGGTCGAGCATTGCTGCATACGACATTAAACCCCTATAGATTGCACCAACAAGGTCTACCCCCATTTTAATATTGGGTACCCCCTCCGAATAAGAAGGTAAACCACGGCACCGATGAAAAGAATCATTATTATTGAAAGGCACAGGAGCATTTGGATGCGTTGGCCTTTTCAGCAAAGAATCGGCCTGCAACACCCAACGGTTAATATATTCGGTTACTGATTTTTCGTGAAAGTTTTTAAAACCTGAGCCGTTGATATATTCAAGGTCGCCTGTCCATAAATATAATTTCCAACTGGCATTAAGCACATCAAAATTTGCATTCAGGTTATACCAAAATGCTGTATCATTGCGATAATCTTCTTTAGCGGGTTTACCTAAATGGTTAATTTCCCAATAAGAACACCAGTCTTTAGATTCGGATATATTGTTAACAAATAGCCTGAACATATTTTTATTTTCCTTATTCAAGCCTAATATCTCGCCACCAATGCTCTGGTGGGCTACATCGCGCATACAGAATGCCGATCTTGGCGGTAAAGCAGATTCGTACCAAGGGCCAACCGGATCAGAAGTCTTGCCTTTATAACTTAATGCCATTTCTTTGGCCCTAACAAATGCGGTTTGCAAAGCGGCATCGGTTGATTTGAAAGTTACTCCGCCCTGGGCATAAACGCCGCAGCATAGGCAAATAAAAATGTTTACAAAAAGGATTCTTTTCATTTGTTTAATATAAGTTAATTTCTACAGTCTGTTTTCCGTCCCAGTTGATTTCTTGTTTTTTGCCACTTTCCTGTTCTACCAAAATTTTGATCTTTCCTCCAATCTTGAAAACAGTAATATCAAAATCGCTATTAAATGCTCTTATGTGTTTAAGCGACATTTGTTTCCAGCCTGCAGGAAGATAAGGGCACAACCGGAATGATTTAAAACCAGTAGGTTGTATCCCAAACAATCCTTCGGTTATGGCACGACAATATAATCCACTCTCAGCCGAAAGATGGCGCTGATCTCCTTCTGGCCAGGCTTCAACRGCATAAGGCACATGTTCGCCCAGCAAACGTTTGGCAGTATAGTATTTCAGGTATTTCATGGTGGTATCGGTCATACCTGCATTGAACAAGCCACGCACAGCGTACAAAAGCGAACGGTCCCAGAATACTTTTGATCCTGATTCGCTCAACATCCCGTCCTTTGTCCACAGGTAATCAGACAAAAGCGCCTTGGCAGTCTGCTCTTTTCTACCGTAAATCCCCATTACCAGTGGCATTCCTATCCATGATCTAAGCTTATCATTTCCCTCGTAGTAACGGTAAGTATCGAATCCCTGTACCTTTGCCCCAAAATATTTCTCTATTGCTATTTTTAGTACAGATGCTTCTTTAAGCAAATTTGTTGAAGTTATTTTATCACCAAGACTTGCTGACAGATCTGCAGCACTGATCAATGCGCCGTAAACTAGCGTATTGGTTGATAGGTTAATTTTACCAGCCGGAAACCTTCCTTCCAGCTCATCCGAATCGGAAGCAATTACCCCGTCTGCACTTTTTTTCCTTCTTGAAAATTCCAGGCACCATGTTATCAGTGGCCACAATTGTCGGGCCTCGGCTGTATCTGCATAAGCCAGTGCAAACCTCGATGCACCATAAGCAATCATAGCCATATCACCGCGATCGCCTGCTCCATTCCATTTATCAGTTCCTTCTGCTATAATCGAACTAGGAATCGGTTTGTATTCGGGATTCATGTATTTGGCAAACAGGCGGAAACTATTTTTAGCACTTTCATTCCCTGCAGTATTGCCCAAAAAAGGGAAAAACGGGTCCATGTATTCTGCCTGGTCATTTGCCCATATTGCAGCGTAATAAGATCCACCACCGGGACCATGCATTAAACCATTTTTCGTATCAAAAATACTTTCAGAAGCCCTGATTTTAGCAAAAGCAAACATCTGATTCAGGGTATCATTTGGCGTTTTCAGTACCAGTTGCTGCGTAATTTCGCTTACAAAATTCCTTCGTTTTAACGATTCGTATACTGAAGAAAAAGTATAAGGCTGGTCGGCGGTTTTCCGTGCCGAATAAACAATTGCATAGGTTTGCTCTTCCCCTGCTTTTAAAATAAACTTACCGGTCCCAAATATCTTTGTATTGAGCAGGTAAGTACCATAAACGCCTTTACTGCGTGCGGTACTATCTGTTTGATCAAACTCCGGAACAACAATTTCGACTGGTTTCAATCCATTATTTTTAAATACCGTGTGTTCAATAAATGCTGGTTTATCGGTTGATGGGAGTAGCTCGCGTATTATGTTCACATTTCCTATTTCAGACCTGATCTTTACCGAGCCATTGATAGAAAAAGCCATAGGTTGTTCATTCAAAGCTATTCCGTCGATCATAACCGGAGGTATTAGCTGATCAAAATCTTTAATCAGGCTTCCACGGGTATCGTTTGGAATAATCCGCAGCATCGGGAATACGAGTTTTCTTTTTAAAACCAGATTATTTTTATCGTTTACACCATAGGTAATTATTGCGGAAATTTGTTTCCCGCTCATTTCTATCTGATCGGTATGTTTGGTGTTTTTTTTAACAGTCCATTCGATGCCCCCGTTCTTTTGCAGGTGCCAACGTAAATCCTGAGCGTTTACATCAAAACAATGCAACAAAATTAAGATGAACGGTATACATTTTATTGGGAAAGATTTCATATCAAAAAGAAAAAAATGAAGAGGCTTGTTCATAAATACGATTTTTCTTCAAATCTGTCACGTTGAGCCTGTCGAAACGCCTTATAATCTTTCGACAAAGTCCTTCGACAAGCTCAGGATGACAAATTTTACATTTATGAGACAACCTTCATTAAAAATAGCATTTTAATTAATAATTTGGGTTTTGCACAATGGCAGGGTTCTTTTGTATTTCGCTTCTCGGGATTGGGTAAAAATAAAAACTTGGTACCCAGGTACGCTCCTGAACGGTCATTAATGCATAGGTAAAAGTACCGTTTGCCTGTTTGGTAATCGTTACACCTTTTGCATCTTCTGAACCTGTTTCTGCTATTCCCCATCTCCTGATATCAAAATAACGGTGTCCTTCAAAGCAAAGTTCTATCCTGCGTTCATGTCTTATCTGATCCATTAGTAACGCTCCAGACCCACTTACGGCTGGCATACCCGCTTTTTCAGTTCTTATTTTATTCAGGTAATTTAGGGCCTCTCCGTCTTCTCCAAGTGCAGCACAGGCTTCGGCATAATTCAAATAGATTTCCGATAACCTGAAAACCACCCACTGGCTGGCATCGTAATCCTGAACGTTCCAATCGAAAGCCTCATTTACCATTTTTTTCACGCAATATCTCGTTTTTGACGCATTCCACGGAGAATAAGGACTTTGGGGAGAGTCATCACCACCTTCAAAAAAGCTGGTTAAACGTCCTTTAAACTGCTGATTATTAGCCAAAATTGTCGCATAAAATCTTGGTTCTCTGTTCAGATACGGATCTTTTGCCTGTACAGGATTGCTCCAGCTAAATTTTGTACCATCGGCCATTTCAAAATCATCAACCATTTGTTGAACAACATTGTAAGCGCTATAACCATTATAACCATTTGGGCTCAAATCTCTGCTCACGGTATTATAACGATCTGCTCTTACCAAGCCGCTGTATACTCTCGAAAAAATAATTTCTGAATTAAAAAAATCGAGATAAGTTTTGTTATAGGTGCCATTGGCCGCATTGCCGTATAAAGCGTATTTAGGTGTAGCAAAATCAATTACAGCCTTGGCTGCCAGTTTTGCATCTTCCCAAAGCTTCTTATCGTTGCTTTTATTAAAGTAAGGGCTCGCAGCATACAGTAAAAGTCTCGATTTTAAGGCCAAAGCTGCTCCTGCAGTAGCGCGGCCTTTATCATTAGCACCTGTATAAACTGTTGGCARGGTTTTCAAAGCCTCCGTTATCTCGGCAAGTATAAAATCCTTAGTTTCGGTCCATGTGGCTCTTTTCTCGTTAAAGCTTTTGTCGTTCACATCGTAAACCTTAACAATAAGCGGTACGCCACCAAACCTTTTTAGCAGTTCGAAATAAGCCAAAGCGCGTAAAAAGTGTACCTCACCTTTCATCGTTTTAACCGCATCGCCTCCTGCTGTTACCTGATCAATATTTGTGAAGAATATATTACTGTAGCGGATAGAAGCATACATTTTGTTCCAATGGTTCAGCGATTCTGAACTTTGGTTATCAGGCGTGGCCTCACCCCGTACATACAGGTTTTCATTTGTCCAGTTAAAGTTTCCATAAAGCTCATCGGTTTGCGCGCCCCAGCCTAGTCCACCGTCCTGGTAAGCGAGCACCGTTTGATCGTAAATACTGTTTACAAAAACCTGAACCAGTTTTGGATCGGTCCATACATCCTTTTCTGAGTAAGCGTTTAAAGGCTGCAGCTCGAGCGCCTTTTTACATCCTCCGATTAGCAGCAGTGTACAGATGAGTAAAACTGTGCTGTTTATTTTTAAATTATTGATGTTCAATTTCATGATATACTTTTTTAGAAGGTAATGTTTGCGCCAACATTGATCACACGCTGTTGTGGATAATACTGCCCTGAATTACTTGGGGTTTCTGGATCGAACGATGGCCCGAAGCGATCGATAGAAAATAAGTTTGTTCCGCTGATATAAAGTCTTACATTTTGCATTTTTATCTTTTCAATCAATGTTTTTGAAAAGGTATAACCCAGCTCCATGTTCTTTAACCTTACAAAAGCCGCATTCCGCAACCAAAGATCCGATTCAAGGGTATTTACGCCGAATGTTCTGCCTGTTGGGCCGCTAAAATTTCTTGGATATTTATTATCGCCTGGGTTTTGCCATCTTTCTTCAAAAAATTCCTGAACCATATTTAAACCCGCTGGCGCCAGGTAAGATTTGGCCCTTGCCTGTCCCTGAAAGAAAACCGTAAAATCTATGTTTTTCCAGCTTGCGCCAAAAGAAGTACCAAACATAATCTCTGGTGTACGGGTAAGTGGTGTTCTCACTTTATCCAAATCATTAATTGCACCATCATTGTTTATATCTTTATATCTGATATCGCCTACCCCCGTACCTGCCGGATGCGGCGTATTGTTAATTTCCTGTTGATTTTGATAAATACCATCACTCTGGTACAGGAACCACGAATCAATCGGGATGTTGGTTTTGCGTTGATAATCCGGAATATTCGCGGCTTCATCCATAAAGATGACCTTATTCCTTGCGAAAGTGATATTACCCCTAACGTTGTATTTAAAAGAATCACCAATGGTGTTGTGGTATAAAACCTCCATTTCTATTCCACGGTTTAATACTTTCCCGAGGTTTTCACTCGGCAGCGTTAAACCTGTGTATCCTGGAACAGATTCACTTCTGGTGATTAGAATATTAGAGCGCAGCGATCTGAATACATCGATATTAACACCTAACTTTCCTTTAAAAAACTGTGTTTCTAAACCAATATCGGTAGTATTGGCCAGCTCCCAAGTAATGTTCGGATTTGGGGTTGGCCCTAATACCAGCGAAGAAACCTGYGAAGCGCCAGAACCCAAAGAATAGCCATAGCCGCTACCAAGCAAATAGGTTTGCAAATAGTTAAAGGCAGAAACGGCATCATTACCAGTCTTACCCCATGATGCCCTCAATTTCAGCTCGTTGATCACATCCGATTTGAAGAAATCTTCCTGCGAAATACGCCACCCTCCTGATACTCCTGGGAAAAAACCATAACGTTTTCCTTGTGGAAAATTCTGAGAGCCATCGTAACGCATGGTATAATCTAACAGGTACTTACCTTTATAATTGTAAGAAAACCGGCTGATGTAATTCACTCGTGCGGCCTTTGCAGCACTCGAATTGTTCTGTTGACCGATAAGGCTTCCTGCAAAAAGCTGATCTAAACTATTGCTGAGAAAATTTGACCTGTTGGCATTAATGATATCAGTATTGCCTTTAAAGCTTTCGAAAGCAACAAAAGCATCAAAAGTATGATCGCTGATTGTTTTTGAATAACCTAGTTTTAAATTTAATAAACCTTGATTAATATCGCCGCGTTGCTCAAATAGCGATGGCGTAATCGAAGAAACCACCTGGGTGTATCCCTTTGTTGCAGGATTATAGCGGTATGCCGGAGGTGGTGTTTTGGTAAACGATTTTGTTTTCGATATGGTCTTGTCAAACGCATAATATCCATCCACGAAAAGTCCCTTGGTCACCTTATCCAGCTTCCAGCTAAAAGATGCCTTAGTTTGCAAATAATCAGTGGTGAATTTTTGGTATCCGGCCTCTCCAGAAGTAATGTAAACCATACTGTTATCCGGACCGCCTCCAATACCCACACCAACAAGATCATTGTTATATATTGGGGTAAGGTAAGGATAGGCTAGCCACAACTCTCTAAAAATTCCACCAGCATCATAGCCACGTTTGGCTGCATTGCGGAATTCGTTGCGATAACTCACATCTACACCCATTTTAAAATTATCGGTCACATTCACATCTACATTTGCCCTCGCCTGGTCTTGTGTATAATAAGCGGCATCGCGTTTATAGATACCATCTTGTTTCTGGTGCTGACCTGAAAAGAAATAACTCACTTTATCCGTTCCGCCGCTAAGCGAAAGAATGTGGTTTTGTTGTAATGCACGTTTTTTCATTACCGCATCCCACCAGTTGCTGCTTGGATACGCGAGCGGGTCAGATCCGCTACGGAATTTTTCAATATCCTCTGCTTTCCAAGTTAATTGCTGACCAACTAAAGCATCGTATTCATTCGTAGCCCGTGCATATTGGTAGGCGCTCAGCATTTCTGGTACACGCGTAGGCTGTGTTGTAGCCCAGTTGGTACCAATCGAAAATACTGGCCGACCAGATTTACCTCTTTTTGTGGTAATGAGGATAACGCCATTTGCCGATCGTGCACCATAAATTGCAGCACTTGCATCTTTGATCACCGTAAAAGATTCGATATCAGCTGGATTCAACCTGGCAAAGCCGCCTGATCTGTCTGGAATCCCATCAATTACGACCAGGGCACCCGTGCTCCCTAAAGTACTTTTACCGCGAACAAACACATCAGCATTATCATTACCCGGCTCACCACTTCTGGTATTTACAATAAGGCCCGGAACCTGACCAGCAATAGAATTGGTAAGGTTGGTTGAAGGAGATTTTGCCAGTTCAGCTCCACTGATTGTGGCAACTGCACCCGTTAAATTTGCCCGCTTCTTCGTACCATAACCTACCACTACTACATCATTTAAGCCTGAGCCTGATGTTTCTGCCAGCTGTACATCAATGTTGGTTTTATCACCTATAGCAATTTCCTGATCGGTATAACCCACATAACTAAATATTAAAATGGCATTAGCCGGAACGCTTAGTTTAAATCTTCCATCAGGATCTGTTTTTGTGCCTTTTTGGGTTCCCTTTACCCTAACCGAAGCGCCTGGCAATCCTAGTCCATTGTCTGTTACCCTGCCCGAAATCATTTGCTGGGCAAACGAGGGGACACAAACAGCAAAAAAGAGCAGTAATAAAATAAGCTTTTTCCAGAGCAGATCGGGATAGCCTAACTTTTGAAAAGTAAGTTTTAAGTTCATATTTGGTTTATTTTGGTTGAAAATAAAAAGATAATCTAGTTAATCTAGTCTATTC
>NZ_JBFTQI010000177.1:0-8763 GCF_056398925.1 Pedobacter sp. 01T416_2 | reverse complement strand
ACTTCAGCATATTTCGAACCTACTTTAGATTACGTAATCGTTAAAATACCCCGCTGGAACTTCGATAAATTTAAAGGCGCTAACAAAGAGCTTGGTTTACAGATGAAATCGGTTGGTGAAGTAATGGCAATTGGCCGTACTTTTATCGAAGCACTACAAAAAGCTTGTCAGAGTTTAGAGATTAACCGCGCTGGTTTAGGTGCAGATGGCAGACAGGTGCGCAATATCGAAGAGATTATGGACGGTTTGGAGCACGCTTCATGGAACCGTTTATTCTTAATAAAAGATGCCATGGCAATGGGCGTACCTTTAGAGTCTATCCGTAAGGTAACCAAAATTGACAAATGGTTCTTAAACCAGATTCAGGAGCTGGTATTGCTCGAAACTGAACTAAAAAGATATTCACTAAACAATATCCCTCAAGATTTCTTCGTAACGCTTAAACAAAAAGGATTCTCTGATATCCAGATCGCCTGGTTGTTAGGCAATGTTACGGAAGATGAAGTTTACGATCGCCGTAAAGCTTTAGGTATAAACAGGGTATATAAAATGGTTGATACCTGCGCTGCGGAGTTCCCGGCCAAAACACCATACTACTACTCTACTTTCGAAGAGGAAAACGAATCTGTTCCATCTGACAAGAAAAAGGTAATTGTATTGGGTTCAGGTCCTAACCGTATCGGTCAGGGTATCGAATTCGATTACTCTTGTGTGCACGGTTTATTGGCAGCAAAAGAAACAGGTTTTGAGGCCATCATGATTAACTGTAACCCTGAAACAGTTTCAACAGACTTTAACATGGCCGATAAATTATATTTCGAGCCGGTTTTCTGGGAACATGTTCGCGAAATTATCGAGCTGGAAAAACCAGTGGGCGTTATCGTTCAATTGGGTGGACAAACAGCTTTAAAAATGGCTGAGAAATTAACCGAAAGAGGCATCAAGATTATCGGAACATCTTTCGAGAATATGGATATCGCTGAAGACCGTGGCCGTTTCTCAGACCTGTTGAAAGAATTAGATATTCCTTATCCAAAATATGGTGTTGCAGAGAATGCTGAAGAAGCAATCGTTGTAGCAAACGAAGTAGGTTATCCTGTATTGGTCCGTCCGAGTTATGTACTGGGTGGACAAGGCATGAGCATTGTAATCAACGATGAAGACCTGGAAAAAGCAGTAGTAAAATTATTGGGCGATTTACCGGGCAACCGTGTATTGATCGATCACTTTTTAGATAGGGCAGAAGAGGCAGAATCTGATTCGATTTCTGACGGTGAGGATGTCCACATTGTGGGTATGATGGAGCACATCGAGCCTGCAGGTATCCACTCAGGAGATTCATTTGCCGTATTACCTACATTCAGCTTATCAGAAACGGTAACTAAAGCAATGGAAGAATACTCGATCAAAATTGCAAAAGCATTAGATGTGCGTGGTTTATTAAACATTCAGTTCGCCATTAAGGATGAGAAAGTTTATGTAATCGAGGCAAACCCAAGGGCATCACGTACGGTTCCTTTCATCGCAAAAGCTTACGATGTTCCATACATTAACATCGCCGCTAAAATTATGTTGGGTGTAGCGAAGCTGAAAGATTTTACGATCGTTCGTAAGCTTGAAGGTTATGCCATTAAAGAGCCGGTTTTCTCTTACGAGAAATTCCCGGAGGTAGCGAAAGAATTAGGTCCTGAAATGAAATCTACCGGTGAGGCGATCCGTTTCATCAAAGATTTAGAAGATCCTTACTTCCGCAAGCTTTACAAAGACAAATCAATGTATTTGAGTAAGTAATCTGCTTACGAAGACTTATAAAATAGCAATGGCCAGTGATGATTTTTCACTGGCCATTTTTTTTGTAGTTGTATTGGGCGGCTCGTCATTCCCAACTTGATTGGGAATCTTAAAGCCTACTGCATTACGATTCCCACCTGCGGGAATGACGACCGTTTTATAACTGCCGCTATTATTGCTTCAACTTCGGAATCCTCGTTGGGGTATCCGTTCCGTTTACAATGGTAATGGCGCTCTTTGCGATCGCTTTGATGGTAGAAAGGATATTTTCTACGTCCAAAGAACTATATTCGTCTTTCACACTATGGTATAATTTATCGATATCAATTTTATCGGTACTAATGGTATGTGCCGGAACGCCTAAAGCAGCTAAAGTTGCGTTATCACTTCTATAAAATAAATTTTGATCTGGATATGGGTCTGGATGGAAAGTAAATTCGGTCCCAGCCAAATTTTTCTGCAAAATCTTTCCAAAATCAGATCTTTCATAACCGGTAATAAATGCGGTATTCTTGCCAAATTTCGAATCCTTACCAATCATCTCAATATTGAACATGGCTACTACATCATCAGGATTTAGTTTTTCAGAGAAATATTTTGCACCGAAACCACCGATTTCTTCAGCAGTAAAAGCAACAAAGATTAAAGTACGTTCATTGTTTTTTTGCGCTTTGTAATACTTGGCAAGGGCAATCATAGCCGTCGTACCTGAAGCATCATCATCTGCACCATTGGCAATACTATCACCATCTACACTTTTTAAAAAGCCTAAATGATCATAATGACCTGAGAAAACCACAATTTCTTTTGCTTTTGATTTACCTGGAATTACCCCTGCAACATTAAATAAAGGCATTTTATCTACCTTACTTTTAAATGTTGCCGAAAAATCTGTTGCGGCATCTTTACCCAAAACAAAAACCTGTACAGCGCTTGTAGTTGCTTTAACATCTTTCTCATCAACAGTTGCCGGTTTACTGAAGTAACTTCTATAACGGTTAAACAGATCGGTAAATTTACTGTCAACCAAAACAATCTGGTTTTTTCCGGCACCCATCGTTGCCCTTAGCTGAGGCACAAATGCTTTTTCGGGATCTAATTTAACAACAGTGGTGTTCGATTTATCTAGTGTAACACGCTCAGAAGTTACGCCTGAAACAATTAAATTTTCTGGGGCAACTTCCTGTCCATCTATTTTAACACTTGTACCTTGGTTGGTAACCTGATATTTATTAAAGGTTTGACGGAAAGTTTTCTCGCCAGCTAATGGCTGTAAACCGATCTTTTTAAACTCAGATTCGATAAAAGTAGCCGCTTTATCAATGCCTGGCGTAAAGGTTGCACGCCCCTGCATATCATCGGCACTTAAGGTTTTAATCAGGTGATCGGTGTATTCGCGGGTGATGATTTTATCTATGTTTTGCGCTTTAAGCTGCAAACTTGCCATCCCGACAAGCGTAAAAAAGAATATTTTCTTCATATAATAAGTATTAGTTTTGCTATTTAGATTTTACCTGCGATGTTAACCATTTATCTCTAAAAGTTTGCATGGCCGGTGTTAAATCTCCCCCTGTTTTTTCAATCGGAACAAGCTCTAAAGCCGGATCTTCTATTAAGGTTAATTGTGCCGTTTTTTGCGCTCCACGGTAAAGATAAGTAACCTTCAGCACATCGCCGGGTTTATGGGCATCACTAATGGCCGTAACCGCAGCTACATCTTTTACTGTCACGTCATCGATGGCTAACAATACATTATCAACATCTAAACCTGCCTCATATGCAGGCGTACCCATCAGTGTCTGTCCTAATATCAATTTCCCATCCAGGTTATTAATCTTGCCAAAGCCAGCAAAAGCTTTACCAGGATTTGCTTTGCGCAAAACAAGACCTGCATTTAAAAGCAGCTTGGCATAATCGTTCTTTTCGGTGCCGTAAATATAATTTTTAAAGAAACCGGCAGCGAAAGCACGATCTTTAGTCAGCGTTGCTAGGGTTTTCTCTAAATCAGGTACAGTGTACGCAATTTCTGGCTTGCCGTAGGCTTTCCAAAGCGCACGCATATAATCATCAAGGCTGAGTTTAAATTCGGTTCTTAAGCGAAGATCTAAAGCCAGGGCAGTTGCAGCACCATAGGTGTAATACGAGGTGAATATGTTGCCTTTATTGGTCTGATCGATAGCCACACCAGCATCGGCAAACACCGCATACCTACTGGCCTCAATTGGCGAAAAGTTTTTTGCTCCGGGAGACAGTAAAGCAGCATTTACCAGGCCGTTAAAAGTTTGTATGGCATTGTCGGTAGTTTTTAAACCCGCCCTGGTTAACAGCAGATTGCCATAATATTGGGTAAAGCCTTCAGCCAGCCAAAGTTCATCACTCATATTGGCATGCTCAAAATTGAAGGGCTCTAAAGTTTTTGGCCTTAAACGCTCTACATTCCAGCTGTGAAAATATTCGTGCGAAAAAGTACCCAGGAGGTTCGATTCATAACCCGCAATTTTTGGTGTGCGCTGCACAATCGATGTGGAGTTTCTATGCTCCATTCCATCGCCTGCATTCTCCGGATATACATCATCCAGAAAATAATAATTACCGTAATCGTATGTGGGAAATTCGCCCCAAACGGCAAAATGTTCATCGACCATTTTTTTAAGCATCTCAGCATAATTATCAATGGTTTTCTGGTCGTCGTTAGCATGCGTAATTAAATGGATGGTCTGAACTTTACCATCGGTATTTTTAACCTGCCAGCTTGCCGTTTTGTAATTGGCAATTTCGGTAGGACTATCCATAAAATATTGGAGATTTGGCGCGAAATAAGTCCCATTGGCCATTGGCTTAAGCTGTGTAGCTACCTTCCAGTCCTGTTTTTCGGCATAATTGAATTTCACCAGTCGCGGCCTGTTATCCATGCCTACCGGAAAAGCAAAAGTTGCCGGTATATTCATGTGTGCATGGGTTTCGTCGAAACCTGCATAGGTTCCGTCAATCCAGTTTCCAAAAAGTGTATAGTTTACTTTTACGCTGGAACCATGATTGGGAATTTCATAAACATCGCCTGCTGTTTGTTTAATGGCCAGCTGTTTGCCTGATGCATCGAAAGCTTTCAGGTGATATACATTTTTTCCAAACTCATGTGTAGCGTAACGGCCCGGAGATGACCTGCTCATTCTGACCTTTAGCGTACCCGCAGGAACATTTGGGACAACCATGCTGATTTCAGCTTCATGATGGATAACATTTGGAAAGGAAACCGTATAACTGATCTCATTTTGGGCAAAAGCCTGAAACGATAGTAGACCAAATACCGCAGCACCTAAAAATTTCTTCATAAAATCGGGATTATAAGGGCAATTTAATAAAAATGGAAGATGTTTGAGGTAAAATGTACGATGGATAATAGTTGATGGTCTGATAGTCAATAACTGATAGCCTAATGTTCACAGTTGATTTTTTTTGGTTTAGGAGTTAAGCCATGGCCTACGAACCATCCGCTCTCAATTACCTTCTTACATTTCCCCTTAGCTCTCGCTATCCCAATCGTGTTTTTCGAGATCGCGGTAAGCTTTTCCTTTTATAATTCCCTTCTTTTTAGATGATTCGGAATCGACCCTTGTTTCGTGAATATTATCTGCTACTTCAAAATGGAAATCCTTATCTTTTTTCGAATGATAAATCGATACTTCATCTCCATCCGCTATAGCATAATCATAAGGCCCGCGTGCACTCATCAGTTTTACAAACACCGGCAAGCATTCAAAAAAGATAAACAGTAGCCCGATAAAAGTAACAGCGATTGCCGTATTGTTATCCCGTGTGCCATCTACATTAAATTTAAGTTGCCCTAATGCCCAGTTTCGGTCGGCAAAACCAGCAATATCCGATAAACTGTCTAACTGTTTTTTAGTGTACAGTTTTTCAGTAAACAGCCCATCAAATTCTTTGCGCTTATCTACAAAACCTTCCGATTTATTGATGGCGGCTTTTAGTGAATCTAATTCAGCCGTGCGTTGTGCTATTTCAGCTTCCTTGCGCTTGGCATACGGTCCGTAGCCCATTACCCCTGATGTYTCGGTGGTTTTGTTTCCAAAAATCTCGAAATTAAGTTTTTGTCTATCCGCTTTAATTCCTTTTTCAAGCGAATCCCGTGTGGCTTTCTGTTGATTTAACCTGCCAAATTCTACCTGATATTTTTTCTCAAAGGCTTTGTTCAGGGTATCAATTTTAGAACGCTGGCCGTTTAAGTAACTTACTTTTAGGCGTTCTTTAATTTCCTTATCAAAAATTTTAAGCTCTATTGGTCTCGAAATTACCATACCAATCATAATGGCTAACAGAATACGCGGTGTAGCCTGTAACAACTGTTTATTGGTACTTGCACTTTTATTAATGCTCGATACGATATAGCGGTCCATATTAAAGATGGCCGCCCCCCATAAAAAGCCGAAAACAATGGCAAAAATTACCGCCAGATCATCCCCCTTAAACACAAAATACATGGCATAGCCTCCGGAAAGGGCAGCAAATAAGCCTGTAAAAAAGATGGTGGCGCCAATGCCAGTATATTTATTTTGTTCTGAAGGATACTTTTCCAGTGTCGGGATATGAGCGCCAGAGCAAAACCAAAAGAAACGGTTCAGTTTGTCCATTTGTAACTATTTATAATTAAACGCCTAAGGGTTAAAGTTGTTACAGCTTCAAACAAAATTTTATGGCATTTTTTTGATGGGGAGCGTAAAGTTGATTTTCCTATATTTGCATAAATACATTTAATAAAATGAAAGAAATATCGGTACAAGAACTAAAAGAGAAAATCGATAACAAAGAAGATTTTCAATTGATTGATGTTCGTGAAACATTCGAATATGAGGTTTCCAATCTTGAAGGCGAGAATATCCCTTTAGGTGGAATTTTAATTGAGGCTGATAAGGTTGCGAAAGATAAGCCGGTAATTATTCAGTGCCGCAGTGGAAAAAGAAGCGCAGCAGCAGTAATGCAGTTGGAGCAACAATACGGATTTGATAATCTTTATAACTTAAAAGGCGGTATTTTAGCTTGGCAAGAAGCTTTTGATCCCAACATGCCAGTATATTAATGATAGAATGAATGAGTTTTGAATGAGTGATTGTTAATAGCATAACGCTTATTCAAAATTCATTCGCTCATTCAATCATTCTCTAATTTCGTCATTCAATCATTTCAACTGTGGGTAAAAAATTTGCTTTAAATATCTTCTATAACCTGGCCATTATCCTTTCTATTTTCGGATTGGTTTGGTGTTATAACAATGCTAAATATCTTCCAGCTGGCTTTTTGGTAGGCACAACGGCTTGTTTGTTCTACTTTAAGTATCAACTTACCAAAGACATCAGAAAAAGCTTTAAAGAAAAAGATCAGAAGTAATGCCTGTTAAGCCTAAACCGGGCAGATCTTTTAAAATATACTTACCGTTTTCGAAAGCCGGATCAGTAAAGGGGTTATTCTTGGTGAGCCATGGCCCATCCAAATCGGCCCAGTTACATAAAGGAGCCAAAGCAGCTGCGGCCAAAGTGGCACAACTGGTTTCGCTCATACAGCCAATCAGCACTTTCATCCCAAAAGAACGGGCTTTCAAAATCATCTGATGCCCTTCGTACATGCCACAGCTTTTCATCAGTTTTACGTTAATGCCATGATAGGCGCCTTTCAGTTTGTCCATGTCGGCTAAACGCTGTACGGCTTCATCAGCTAACAGCGGGATTGGGCTGCGCTCGGTTAGCCAGGCATTCCCATCGAGGTTGTTTTTATCCATAGGCTGCTCGATTAACACCACGCCCTGGTTATGCAGCCAATAAATTAAATCGATCGCTTTAATTTTATCTGCCCAACCCTGGTTCGCGTCCACATATAAGGGTACATTGGTCATGCTCCTGATCGTTTCGATAATTTCCTGATCGTTATCCCTCCCCAATTTAACTTTGATCACTTTAAAAGCTTCAGCATCTTTCAGTTTTTCGCGGATTACTTCAGGCGTATCAATCCCAATGGTATAAGAAGTTACCGGCATCTTAGCAGGATCTGCGCCGTAAATTTCATAACAGGGTTTATTTAACAGCTTTCCATTGATATCGTTAAGCGCAATATCTATTGCCGCTTTAATGGCTGGCTGGCCTGGAGCAAGGCTGTCCAGATAGCTAATTATTTCTTTGAAATCGAATGGATACTGGATTTTATCCAAATCTACAAGGCTAAGAAAAGCCGCTGCGCTTTCATAGCTCTCGCCCATATAGGGTACCATAGAAGCCTCACCATAACCTGTTACACCTTCATATTCTATCTTCAACAACATTAAGGGGGTGCTGGTACGGGTAAATTTCGAGATCGAAAAAGGATGTTTTAATTCTAATTCAAATTGTCTGCAACTAATCTTCATTATCAATCGTCTTCTAAATAAATAAGGTAATTATCGCTTTGCAAATTATCTTTGTTTTTATTAACGCAACTACCACTGCCATGAAAAACATTTCAAGATTACGGTATTTTATTTATTTATCCTTAATAATTATTGGAGGATGTACCACAGGAAAAAAAGCCTTACAAAAAGGTGATTACGATGCTTCGGTTGCTAAAGCAGTAAGCAGGCTGCAAAACTCGCCAAAAAATAGTGAGGCTATGGAGGTGCTAAAAACAGGATACGATTTGGCCTTACAGGATCATTTAAGAAAAATTGAAGAGGCTAAAATGTCTAACGACCTTTTCAGATGGGAATCGGTGATGTACGATTATCAAAAAATTAATCAATTGGCTGATGAGATCAATAGCTGCCCAGCCTGTTTAACGGTTGTTCCAGGTCCGACAAAATACATCAATGAACTTGCTGATAGCAAATACAATGCTGCTRCCGCAAGGTATAACTCAGGTTTGGGCTATTTGAGAGAAAATAACCGCCAGTCGGCAAAAAAGGCATACTACGAATTTGAGAAAACACAGAAT
>NZ_JBFTQI010000176.1:0-8787 GCF_056398925.1 Pedobacter sp. 01T416_2 | reverse complement strand
GCTGATCAATACCGAAGTGAGTCAGTACCTCGAAAAATCGCAGGCTAATTTACAGGCTTCATACCCTTGTTATTTTGCCAAATTCAGAACTGATGGAGTGGAGTACGATATTTACATCGGACAGGAAATTGCACCAGATCGGCCATTTGATTTGTTGTATCTCAAAAATATCCGTCTTTGGCAGTTAACTTCAATGGTCGATATCGCACGTTTATCGAAAGGCTTAATTGGCGAAATGCCCCGTGCATTAGAAACCACACAGCTGATCTTTATCCACTCAAATGCAATTGATATTAGCTTTAGGAACGATGAACGCCGTTTTGATGTAGAAGGTGCTTACAACATCCGTTACGAAGTWGTTAAAAAACGTATTGATAAAGTATTGGTTAAAGGTACAACCGAACGTTTAACACAGCCCCATAAAATCGCAATGGTTTATTTCAATCCTGAAGAAGCCAAAGAATATATGGAGTACATTAAATATATGCAGGTTCAAGGCTATTTAAACGACGATTTAGAGCAACTTGAATTAGATGAACTTCAAGGTGTTTCCGGGTTAAAAGCTTTAAGGGTAGGCGTAAAATATCTGGAAAGTAAAGTAGCAGGTAAAACAGATGCTGCTAAAAAACTTAAACCTAAAGAGATCAAATCCATCGAGAAGGAAATCGCGAAAGTGCTACAACACTAAAACTACAGATCAGTGACGCTACAAGTTAAAGGCTGTATCATAAATTTTGATTCCACTCGAACTTGTCACGTTGAGCTTTCGAAACGTCTTGCGAAGTATTTAAACAGGTCCTTCGACAGGCTCAGGATGACAAGCTATATTTATGATACAGCCTCCTTAGAAGTTTGTACTATATTATGTTTAAAACAAAAGGCTTTCTGATCAGATCAGAAAGCCTTATTTCATTTGTGCGTTTTTATTATTTGATTGCAGCAATTTCTTTTTCAATTGCAAAAGTTTCTACAGAGCTGATGTTCGTTTTTAAAGCAGCAAATCTATCGATGGTTAATTTTTGTGATTTACCCATAACCAAAGTATGTTGATCAGTTGAACCACTTAATTTTAAATCTGCATTATCGGCAATTACAGTGTACAAACCTTCTGAGCTGGTATTGATTTCGGCATGTGCATTTCCTTTTAAAAAGATCTGAAGATATTTAGTTTTTAGTTTTCCTTCAGTTTTAACAATTGCATTTTCTGATGCTTCTATTCTGTAAAAATCGTTTACATAAACAGTTAGTTTTGCTTTTTCGGTACTGGTTGAAGTAATTTTTAAATTATCACCATCCTGCATCACTTTTGCTGTTCCTGTGTTATCATCAGTGTAAGAAATGCCTGGGTTACTCCGCTGGATAATGGTTACTTCTACATTTCCTTTTACAGAAATTCTTTTAAAAGCTGATATTTTTAAAATTGCATCTGGCTCTTTTTCTGTTGCAGAAACGCTTGTCGTAAATAGAGCTGATGATAGAACGATTGCTGTTAATGAAGTGGCGATTAAGGTTTTGATTGAGGTTTTCATAATATTTTTATTTAATAATTAAATGTTAATTAATTGTTATTTAAATGTTTAAGTCTTTTTGTTATAGTTTTGATGATAAGACGCAGTGAAATGAAAAACGTTGCAGGCAATGTTGCGTTTTTATACAATCGATAGTTAATACTCGACGAACAGGCATTAATTCAAGACGAAAACTTGAAACTTTTACCAAGCATTTGTAAAATATTTTAAGATTTTTTATTGATCTAGTCTTTTTCTTTATATTTATTGAGAATTTTAGTCTGTTTATTTATGAAGAAAAAGGTTGTGCTTGTTCAGGATAATAAAGATATCCTTGATATAATGGACCATGTACTGGAAGAGGAGGGATTTGATGTTACGGCATCATTAACAACTGAGCCTATAGATAAAATAGACCAAATTGAACCCGATGTCGTGATTGTGGATGATCACATTAAGGGAAAAAAGAGAGGATCACAGGTGATTAAAGAACTTAAATCTGACCCTGAAACAGAAGATGTATCGGCTGTGTTAACTTCAACGTCAAATAACTTACCTCAACAGGCAGAAGAATGCAAAGCTGATGATTATATCGAAAAACCGTTTGATATCGATCACTTGGTTGAAGTAGTGAAGAAAAACAGCTAGATTTTTATCGAAATGACGACCTTTCGGGAGTGAAATCTATAAGTTACATTATTTAGATTTAAGCCAATAGATTTCTCACTACGCTATCAATGATAGATTCTCTATTAGGGCAGTCGTCATTCCCGCGCAGGCCGGTCGCGTAGACACAATTCTATTCATCTTGCGTCATTCCCGTGAAAACGGGAATCCTAAAGCTTCAAATATTGCTCACTAACCTTTCTTGTTGCATTAAGATTGCCAGTCAAGCTGGCAATGACAGTCAATGCTAAGAATATTGCAAAAGATGTGCCCACAAGATAGGCGCAGGCACAATCTTAAAGCTTATTGTATTAAGATTCCGAATCAGGTTGTTAATGACGATTTATCGAAATGAATTTCTCTAGGCAGTTACATTAGGCTTAAACGTATCTGTTTTAACCGTTGCTTTTAATTCATGTAATATCGTATACAACCCAAAATTAGTCCGGTTAACGTAAATAAAATGTTTTACGCCACGAGCCTGTTTAAATTCTGGCATTTTAGAAATTTTTTCGCCATAGATATATAGTTGCTCAAAAAAATCAGGTTTACTAAAATCGAAAAATTTACTGGTATAGGGTTTGGCGAATAGACTGATCATCTCCCTATACGATTTATGGTAAAACTCAATCTGCTCAGGAGAATCGTCGGCATGGATCATCTCCAGTTTTCTAAATGCATYTATCGTTTTATTTTTATCATTAATTACATCAGTAGAAATTAAGGCGAAAAACGGGTAATAGAAATCATCAGGCATTTCTTTTATACATCCAAAATCAATTACTCCAAGGTTTTCATCCGGTGTAATCATAAAATTTCCAGGATGTGGATCCGCATGCACAGCCCTTAGCTCATGCTGTTGGAAATTATAGAAATCCCACAGCGCCTGTCCGATTTTATTACGTAATTCCTGAGAAGGATTTGTTTGTAAAAATTCTTTTAAATGCAAACCATCAATCCAGTCCATGGTAATGATCCGCTTTCCGGATAATTCTGGATAGTACTTTGGAAATACAACATGATCGAGGTTTTTACAGGCTTCTGAAAATTCGATAGAACGTTTAACTTCCAGTTCGTAATCTGTTTCTTCGAGCAAACGTTCTTCAACTTCTTTAATATAGATATTCAATTCCCTTTCCGACATGCCCAATAAACGGAAAGCGAAAGGTTTTACCAGTTTCAGATCAGAAGAAATACTGTCTCCAACACCAGGGTATTGAATTTTAATGGCGAGTTTTTTACCATTAAGCATCGCTTGATGCACCTGTCCAATAGAAGCTGCATTACTGGAGCTTAAGTTAAAACTATCGAAAATATTTTCAGGTGTTTTACCGAAATTTTTGGTGAAAGTTCTAACAATTAACGAACCTGAAAGGGGTGGAGCATTGTATTGAGATTGGGTAAATTTATCGACGTAAGATTTCGGCAGGATATTCTTATCCATACTCAACATCTGTGCGATTTTTAAGGCACTGCCCTTTAATTCGCTCAGCGATTTATATATGTCGGTTGCATTGTCCTCGTTAAGCTGTTCTCGGTCCATTTCAGGGTTAAACAGTTTTTTTGAATAATGCTTAATGTAGTTGCCCCCGATCTGAATACCTGTTTTAACAAATTTTGCCGAACGTTCTACCTTTGTAGTTGGAATACTTTTTTGTGTCTTCATCTGGTATTTAAAACCTCATCTTTTCTGCAAACTTCCCATTCCTGGATAAAAACTTCCCGTATTCCAATAAATTATCAATTGGCGAATGCTGAAAAAGATCGAAAGTTACATTAATGCCTTTTTCGATGGCCTCATCGCTTTTTTCGAAACCTTCACTATCATCGTTGATCCAAAAATTAACAATAAATGCAAACTGGATACATAAGGCATCTTTGTATCTTTTACTTAGAAAGCGGCGCTCGGCAAGCTCACCACTATCTAAACCTTCTTCAATAATTTCTTGTGCAAAGTTTTCGAAAATAGGTTTTACGCCAGCAAGTACATCGGGAGTAGAAAATTTACCACGGTGATTCTTTAAGCTGTAAATCACAAAACTGCGTTCGTTCTTCAGGTTTTCGAGGTAACTGTAAAAGAAAGAAAGCATTTTTTCTCTGGCTGTATATTGGGGCCAAACTTCCTGCTCTTTAATTTTGTTAATGGTTTCGAAAGTAAGTTCGAACCAGATTATTTTTTCAATGCTTTCAAAAGAAGAGAAAAACTGATAAAAATCGGCCTCGGTAATTTTAAGCTTTTTCACAAAAACATAAACCGATTTTGGTTTTTCATTGTTTGTTAAAACATAATCTAAATATGCTTTTCTAATTTGCTGAGCAGTTGCCATATACCTGTTTTTTACAATTATAACGTTTAATTTATTGGCTTGTTTTTGCAGTTGGTTTTTTGTTGATCATGAAATTGTAATAATAGCTTTCAAAATATTTGAATTTGATTTTTTGACTAATTATTTTAGTTTTTTGTGAGTTTTAATGTTGATAATTTTTTAAGAAAAAACTAAAATAATTAGTATTTTTGTTTCTGAGTATTCCTTATAACTAAATAAAGCAAGATGATCCAGGTAAACGATTTTTTATATGGCAAAATGGAACTGCCAATGGTATTTTCTGATCTGTTAAATACCGATGCTTTAAAAAGGTTAGGCGGAATTCATCAAAGCGGTGCTATATTTTTGGTCAATCCGGATATCTGCCATTCGCGGTTGGAGCATGCCATAGGAGTTACCATGTTGATCAGGATGCTTGGTGGTTCGGAACTGGAACAAATTGCGGGGTTGCTACACGATATTTCGCATACTGCTTTTTCTCATGTGGGCGATTATGTTTTCGACAATACAGATGAAGACTATCATGAAAAGGTTTTCGCCGAAGTTTTATGCAGATCGGAAGTGCCTGATGTGCTGTTAAATTATGGATACAATGTTAACCAGATTCTGTATGGTACGTTTGATATTTTAGAACAGCCATTGCCATCGCTCTGTGCCGATCGTTTGGACTACACTTTGCGTGACGGTATTCATGGTGGGGTAATTTCCCGTCAGCGTGCCCGCGAATTTTTGACTTCCATTGTGTTGAAGGATGGGAAAATAGCGGTGAATGCAGAAACTGAGGTGGCTTGGATTAATGAAGCTTTTGAAAAACTGAATAATGAAGTGTTTAAACTGCCGCTTCACCTTTACGCCAACGGCAAAATGGCCGAATTAATTAAGAAATTTCTGAATAAAGGGGTGTTGGTTGAAAGTGATATGTTTAAAACAGATACCATGTTGCTAAACAAAATCAGAACTTCTTATGAAGGATATGAAGCCATTAAATCAATCAAACAGTTAAAAGGTTTCGCCGAATTTATGCGCCATGGAGCGGTGCCAAAGATAAAAAAAAGAACTTTGAATGCTTTGATGGTTTAGTGTTTAGGAGTTGATGTTTTACGTCGTTTCGTCCTCCTGAACTTGTTTCAGGATCTTTCTTGTAACTTATAGATCAATGGTTATGAACCAATGAACAAGTTTGGCACGGATACGCAATAACAAAGCTTATCCCTCGCTTAGTCATCCTGAGAGATAATTTATTGTATAAAAATCAATTTAAATAACATAGAAATTCAAAGAGATAGCTCCCCCAAGATTCGTCATTTCGAGCGGAGTGCAACGCAGTCGAGAACCACGAAGTGCTCAGCGAAGCTAAATCTGTCAAGATAGATCTCTCTCCCGAAAGTTCGGGACTGCGCTCCAGTCGAGATGACGATTCTTTTTATTGAAAGTCTATCAATGGTAACTTGTTTCAAGAGCTTTCCTATATAACGAGAATAAAACCAATGGCTAATTGAACCAATCAACCAAACCATTTCAGAAGAATTAACGTATATTGTGAAAAATATAAAAATATGTCTGCAATAGAAATTATTTTAATAGGAGTGGTTATTCTGCTTATTTTTGGTGGCAAAAAATTGCCTGAATTGATGAGAGGAATAGGGAGAAGTGTGAAAGAATTTAAAGATGCCAAAGACGAACCTCCGGTTAAATAATTGTAACAAACAAAACTTTCTGTTAATGGCGCTGTTTTAACTAAAATAAACGCTAACATGGAAAATCAAAAACAAGATCTGGCTAAATCAAAATCCGATTTTACAGAAGATAATGCAAAACATCCGGTTAAAGGAATAAATGATTGGAATGACCGCTTGGATGAAAATCTGGAGCCTGAAGAGCATAACGATAATGCTGCAGACGAAAAAGCCAAAGATTTCTCTGCAAAATACGGTAGCGGCGATCAGTCCGATCAGGGTAGTAACTGAATTTTTATCATTTAGCCACTTTTAATAGGTGGCTTTTTGGTTTTATCTTATTAATTCTTCTCATAAGAATTATACATTTATGTAAAACTTTTTTACACCACTGCTCTGGTTTATTACACGAAAGGTGATTTTTTCGCTTAAAAGTGTTAAAATTGCACCAATTGTTTTTTCTTGTGATTTGATTAATAGTATATTGCATATCTAATCAAACAAACATGTATAACGTTTTCAAATTAAACTGATAGGTAATGAGCAGGCATTGTTTATTGGTTTTGCTTATCTTGCTTTTTGCAACATCTTTGTCTTTTGCTCAAAATACATCAAATAAGGGAAAAGATTTTTATGTTCCTTATGCAGGGCATATTGATGGTAATAACTCCAGGTTAACGCTGTTTTTATCTACAGATCAGGCTACCGGATATAAGGTTTATATTGGGGGCGTTTTGGTGTCTCCGGTTGGTGCCACTATTCCGGCCAATAGCTGTTTGCCATTTGTAATCAATCCAAATACCTATGCCGTATTAATGGGGAGCTCCAATTTAATAGAGCCAAATAAAGCCATTAATGTAGTTACCACTAAAGCAATATCATTGTATAGTATCATTTCTAATAATGCCCGTACGGGTGGTACTTTAGTATTGCCAACAAACACACTTGGACAAGAATATTATGCCTTTAGCTACGAAAACCATGGAAATCAACAAGGCTTTTCTCAATTTACAATTGTAGGAACGGTTGATAATACAGATGTGGAGATTACGCCTAAACAAAACGAAAGATATGGAGGAAGAACCGCCAATACGACTTTTACCATTAAGTTAAATAAAGGCGATGTTTATCAATATCAATCAGTTGGTGATTTAACAGGAAGCCACATTAAAGCCTTGAACTGTAACCCTGTAGCCGTATTTACAGGTAATACCTGGGCAGCATTTTGTAATGAAGGTAATAGCCGCAATCCGAGTGGTGGCGATAACCTGTATCAGCAGATTTTTCCAGTTTCTGCATGGGGGAAAAATTTTGTAACTGCACCTTTTTATAATACTCTTCATGGTAATACCGATATTATGAGGATAATTGTAGCTGACGATAATACGATATTAACCGTTAATGGGAGTACTACAAGCGCCAATGGAACCCCGCTTTCTAATCCATATAATAAGGGAGCGGTAGTTACCTTTTTTTCTACTTCAGCAAATATAATTTCTGGCTCTAAACCAATTGCTGTTGCGCAATACCAAACTTCGCAAACTTGCAATCAAAACAATGGAACAGGTACCAATCAAGCGCAATTTCCAGGCGATCCTGAAATAACCGTGCTTAACCCTGTAGAGCAAACATTAAATAATATAACGGTTTTCTCTGATTTGGGATCAGTAGGGGTTCCTACGCAGATCACCAGATACTATCTCAATGTAATTATTAAAACAGCAGATATAGCTTCGTTTAGGCTGGATGGTAACCCAGTAAGTAATTTTACAGCTATTGATAATGTATTTAGCTATGCTGTAATTGATGTGACCAATACGCAGCCCCAGCATAGGTTATCTGCAGCAGGTGGTTTTTCAGCAATTTCGTATGGCTATGGGACGGTAGAGTCTTACGCATACTTAGCTGGAGCAAATATTCAGAACTTTACTTTTCAGCCTACCAGTACAGTTACGGGACAACCCATTAGCAGCGGTTGTTTAGGGGAGCCCATCAGTTTAACTATAAATTTACCTTACCAGGCTATTAAAATAGACTGGGAAATTGAGGGGGCAGCGAGTTTTACTGATGATAATCCGGTGGCAATAAATACCTTTACCAGACCAAATGATAATAATACTTATTACACCTACAAGTACCCTAACGACCTGAATTATCCAAACCCCGGTGATTATCAGTTTAAAGTAATTGCAACTAAGCCCAACGCCGATAATTGTGGCAATACAGAAGAATTGATTATAGATTTTTCGGTTGATAATCAGCCTACTGCCGCATTCGAATTACCCGCTACTGGTTGTCAATCCAATGGTGTTCAATTTACTGATAAAAGTACATCCAATTCAAATTCGCGAAGCATTACACAGTGGTTATGGGACTTTGGTGATGGAAAAACATCTCCTGAGCAGAACCCTGTTCATGTTTACGATCGCCCAGGTACTTATAATGTGGTTTTAACGGCCATAACAGATTCTAAATGTTCGGAAACATCTTCAGCATTTCCAATTGTAATTAACCCTCAACCTTTATCCGATTTTGATGTGAAAGGTTTGTGTGCAGGCAGACCGATTATTTTGACAGAAAAATCGACGATAGAAGGCACTGGGACTATTG
>NZ_JBFTQI010000175.1:0-8792 GCF_056398925.1 Pedobacter sp. 01T416_2 | reverse complement strand
GGTTACTGTTGATGGAAAACCGTTTGCAGTAACCAAATAAGAAAAAGGTTTGCGTATAGTTTCGATCATCAGGTAATTTTTATCAGGCGATAAACTTGTCGAACCATAAATAGCTGGTTTTCCAATGGCCGTTTCTACACCTGCTGTATTTTTTACCAATTGCGAGGTTGCAAAAAACTCGAACAATTGTTCGTCAAAAGGTGATTTAATTAAATCCTGAAAAGTGGCGCTAGGTGCAGCTTTACCTAAATTTTGCTGAATGGTTGGCCCTTTTGGTATCAATGGTTTTGTAGGTGCAGCACTTGCTGGTTTAGTTACCGTACGGTAGATAATGGTCTTATCATTTAACCAGGTAAGGCCACTCCCTAAAACCACATTTAAAAAAGCCTTATTGGTTTTGACTGCTTTTTTTGTAGCCAGATCAATAATATAAAGATCTACGCCTTTTTGAGTGGTATGGGTAAAGGCAATTTTGTTTTCTGATGGGTTCCAGCTAATGTTGCTGGCATATAATGGCGTTGGCAATCCTGAAACCTGAAACGTTTGGTTGGATTTGATGTTTTTTAAACTGAAGTTGTTAATGTAGGTTTGTCTGCTCGGCGAGTAATTATTTGGGTTTAATCTTAAGCCCGCAATTCTATATTCGGGCAAGGCCAGTTCTTCGACCGAAGGATAGGAGTTGCGCTCACTAAACAAGATCCATTCTGCTTTGCCATCAATACTTACACCAGGTGTTGGTTTGGCAAGTAATAAATCGGCAATTTCTTTTGGAGGTGTTTGGTAGCTTACTGCATCTTGTGCGGCTGAATTAAGCGAAACACAAGCGCCCGCTATCAATAAATAGAGGTGTAGTTTTTTAATCATTTCCAGTTTTTTGTTCGAAATAAGGAATAATCAAATATTGTAAAATTTAACTTATTATCGCGTAACTTCTTATTTACATCATGATGTGAATGCTTTCTTTCATTCTCAAGGCACTGAATCTTTTTAATAAATGACCTTCTTAATGTCTTTAAGTTCTCACTAATAATAATGTTTTAACCATTGAGGAGTTAAGGTTATGCGTGCGGGAATCTTTTAGCCGCAAAAACAAACACCTGGTAATATAGGAATAAAGATCCTTCGCTGCGCTCAGGATGACAAATAGATATACCTTTGGCAAAAGAAAAGCGCTCTTATTCAACGGTAGCTCCAGCTCCATCATACATTTTCCATCTTTAAGGATATAAACTTTTTACCCGTTCTACAGAATTGGTAATCATTTCTTTTAAAACCGCAATATCGATGTCGCTCATTTTTTTTAGGTAAATACAAGCTTTCGCTGTTTTGTGTTTGCCAAATTTAGCCAGTAGTTCTTCACGGTCTTTAAATTGCGATGATAGGTATAAAGCTATGGCATCTTTGCGTGGCGAAAAACCAACCAATGGTGCATCGCCTTCCCGGCCGCTTTCATATTTGTAATGATAACTTCCAAAACCAACAATGGCATTTCCCCACATTTTAGCTTTAAAACCTGTGGTTAAACTTAAGATATCTGACAGGTTAAAACAATCTGCTCTTTTATTTTCATCTGGAATGGTATTTAAAAAGTCTGGAACGCTTAAATCGTTTTCGGTAGTTTTATTCTGTGCCATGTCTTTTTTATGATGAATATAAGGATTTGATCAAATAATTTCAATTTCTGCGGTAATTGTATTTAAAGTAATACGTTATTTCTTGAAAAAAGGAGGTTGRAAACTGCTCATTTCAGGCGTATTTCACAGTAATTCGCTGATGGAGTTTGACATATGTCAAAAAATCAACACCTTTTATACAACCTTATACACTTATTCTTACATTTGAATTGTCAATCGTCCCCGATAACTGATTTAATTATTTTTTCATTTTTTTTAAAATTAATTATCTCAATGACAACACAACAACTAAAACAAGGAGAAATTCTTGAACGCTTAGTGCGCAGAGATCGCATGGGCATCAGTGAGCTTTCAAGGAAACTTAATGTAAGCCGCAGAACAATTTACAACTGGTTTGGTCAAGACAGAATCGGGCATGAAGTAATTTGGCAGGTAGGCAAGTTATTAGGTCAGGATCTTTCTTCGGCATTTCCAGAAGCTTTCCCCAAGTACAACCCCGAATCCATCAATCAAACGGCAGATCCCGGTAAACAAATCGGTTCGGATAATAATTCTGTGTATTTCTGGATGAATAAATATATTCATCTGCTAGAAAAATACAACGACCTGTTAATTACAGAAGAGCAGCAAGAGCTAGATCCAATTAATAAGGAATTCCCACTTAGAAATAAAAGACCTGATACATTTTTATATCAATAAAACTAAGGTTTTAACTAATAGAATAAGCTAAGTCATCCCGTTAGATTTTTCTTTTTATTTATATCTTAATCCTGGCCACTTCGTTTTCCTATCTTCAACATTGTAATATTTTTAGGTATTAGCATCAAGAGCTTTTTTAAATTTCTAATTTGGTAACCATCAAATTTTAGAAATAAGCGTATGATGACTACTTATCTGATTAGGTGTTTTTTTAGAGCCAATGGCTTTATTCTTTGCTTTTTACTTATTTCTTGCGCTGTTAAAGCACAGCAAAAATTAAATGTGGCAATAGCAGGGCTAACTCACGATCACGTTTATCTCATCATGAGCAGCTACCAAAAAGCTGAAGTGAATATTATTGGTATTGCCGAAAGTAATCCTGAGCTGGTTAAAAGGTTTAAAAACCGTTATAAAATTTCCGATAGCCTATTTTATAATAACCTTCCTGATTTATTAAAGAAAAAGAAACCTGATGTTGTTTTGGCATACAATGCCATAAGCGGACATTTGGCTGTAGTAGAAGCTGCCGCTCCCCTCGGCATATCGGTAATGGTAGAAAAACCGTTGGCGATAACAGTTAAGCAGGCAGAAAGAATGGCTGAACTAGCAGCACAGTATAAAGTACATGTACTCACCAATTACGAAACTACCTGGTATCCGAGTAATCAGGAGCTATACAAGGAAGTAAAGGAAGCCAATACTATTGGTGCCTTACGCAAAATAATCGTGCACGATGGCCATCAGGGACCAAAAGAAATTGGAGTGAGTGCTGAGTTTTTAAGCTGGTTAACCGATCCCAATCAGAACGGGGCAGGCGCATTGGTAGATTTTGGCTGTTATGGTGCTAATTTAATGACCTGGTTAATGGATGGAAAAGCCCCAATTTCGGTTAGCGCAATTACCCATCAGATTAAAAAAGATGTTTATCCGAATGTTGATGACGATGCAACAATTTTATTGGAGTACCCATCGGCCACGGGAATTATCGAAGCATCGTGGAATTGGCCCTTTAGCATAAAAGATATGGAAGTATTTGGTGCAAATGGATACATGCAGGCCGTTAATGATAAAACGTTAAGGCTAAAGAACAATGGGAAGGGTGATTATAAAATTTATCAGGCTAAGACATCGAAGCCAATTTATTCAAACCATTTAAGTTATCTGTCTGCAGTTTTAAAAGGAGAAATTAATCCAGCAAATGATTTATCATCGCTACCGAATAATTTAATTGTGGTCAAAATTTTAGCGGCTGCGAAAAAATCAGCTCAAACAGGTAAAAGGGTGATTTTAAAATAGTTCCTACATAATAAAAATAGCCACCTGTGCGATGGCTATTGGTAAGGAGAACAGTGTCTTCTCTATGGTGTGCCTGCCCTCCGCGGATCTCCCGCTCACAGGACTTTTTTATCTTTCTTTTATGCTTAACAATTTAGGCAATAGTTGGTTTTGATCCGCAAAATAATTTTGCACATCGTGTGGAAAATGTTAATATCTCTAAAAACGGATCAAGAGTAATCTACATGTTTCCATATGAAGTATTATACGCATTTATTGATTAAAACTTTTTAGGGCGTGCGATGTTTGTGATGTGGTTGCTGCCGATGATATAATTACATCGTTTAGTGGCAAATTATCAAACATTAAATCATGGTCGAATTAAATAAAGAGCTTTTTTGTAACCTGGGCGACTGCTCTGTTGATGGGTATTTTATTTTCGATTATACGGCACAAAATTTTTCATACCTCAATAAATCGATAAGTAAAATTTGGGAACTTGGCCTTGATGAAATTGCGGCTAATCCTCAGCTACTTTTAGCACGGGTACATCCTGAAGATGTTGCACATGTAATGTCTTGTTACAAAGAATGCCTGGAAGAAGGTACGGAGAAAAAATATGAATTCCGGTTAATATTTGCCGATAGAGAAAAATATGTGCGGGTAATTGTGTTTGCCGTTGCCGATGAGGAAGTAAAGCATTTAGTAGGCACAGTAGAAGATACCACGATAATGCGCCACAATAAAATCCATATTGAACAAATAAACGCCCGAAAAAATATAACCTTAGAAGTATTGGCGCACGATTTAAAAGAACCGCTCGCCATGATGAAATTAACTGCTTCATCTATGAAAAATGGTATTGCTCAAACAGGCGATGAGCAGATGATAAACTCACTAGCTTTTATTCTGGATATGTGTGAGCGTAATCTGCTTTTGGTACGCAGCATGATTAACAGGGAGTTCTTAAAATCATCGGTAATAGAAATCGGCAAGGAGCGGGCAGATTTGGTCTGGGAACTTAGGGATGTGGTTCGTTTTTACAAACGATCGAAACTAGGCAAAATGAAGAATATTAAATTTACAAGTTCTGCCGAACAGATCTACCTGCTCCTGGATAGCATGAAATTTATGCAGGTAATCAATAATCTAATCTCAAATTCAATAAAATTTACTGCCGATTATGGGAATATTACTCTACATGCCGAGGAATATGAAAGTACCGTTTTAATTACTGTAGCCGATAATGGGGTTGGAATTCCAGATGAGTTGCAGGCCGGCCTTTTTGATCATTTGCCCGAAACTTTAAGACCAGGTTTGAAAGGCGAAGAATCGGGAGGATTTGGCATGGGAATAATCAAAGCAATTGTTGAGTTGCACCAGGGAAAAATCTGGTTTAAAAGCAAAATTGGTATTGGAACTACCTTCTATATTGAGCTGCCTAAGTAGCCTTTTTTAATTTTAAAACAGTGTAAGTTATATTTGAGTTATGATTAACATTATTCTTGCGGATGATCACCATATTATCCGAACCTCACTTAAAGCACTTATAGAAAAACACGAAGGCATCAAGGTTGTTGCAGAAGTATCAGACGGTTTAGCGGTTTTGGAACTTTTGGAAAAGGGAATAAAAGCTGATATCATTTTATCAGATATTGTAATGCCCAGGCTCGATGGAATAGCTTTAGCCAGTACCATTAAGGAGCGGGGGTATGGCACAAAAGTAGTTGTGTTGTCTATTTTAGATGACGAAAAATATGCGTCAAATGCCTTTACCTCAGGTGCTTTTGCTTACCTATCGAAAGATATTGAGGAAGATGAATTGCTGTTTTGCCTAAAGCATGTAATGAAAGGAAAACGGTATCTTTCTTCTAATCTATGCATCTCCATTTTAGAGCGTTTTAATACCCAGTTAAATATGCTTTCGCAAAAAATGAATACTGAAATCAACTTTTCTGAACGCGAAATTAATGTATTAAAACTCATCGCAGATGGGTTGACCAATCAGGAAATAGCGGACAAATTGTACTTAAGCAGGCGGACAGTAGAGAGCCAGAGAGAGGCTTTAATCAGTAAAACGGGTACAAAAAACTCTGCTTCTTTAGTTCGTTTTGCTATGCGAAATGGTTATGTAGCCTAGTATTTTTGATCGTTTTAGGGCAATTTTTTAGTGTTTTAAATAAACCGTAAAAAATCGGGTATTTCTACAAATAACATTGCATGGTACTGTTTGTTGAATATCTACATCATACCTAAAGCGAATCATGGAAACATTAAATTTCAATTGTGACATATACCAATACAGACAACCACTTTTTGACCGCGCATTAGCGTATACGCGTGATGAAGACGATGCTGCTGATTTAGTTCAGGACACCTTTATGAAGGCGTTTAGGTTTTCTGCTAAGTTTGAAATGGGAAGTAATGTACGCGCTTGGCTTTTTACAATTCTAAAAAATACCTTTCTTAATCATTATTATAAGGTAAAAAGGAAAAATGAAATGATCCAGCAGGAAGAGGATTTAACTTCCATCCAATTGGTTCCAAGCGCATCATTTAATGGTGGTGCGGCAAAGTTTATGATGGAGGACATCCAAAAATCATTAAATGCATTGCCAGAAGATTGCCGTTTTTGTTTTTGCCGTTATTTTGAAGGTTATAAATATCATGAAATTGCTGCTGAGCTCGATATCCCATTAGGCACGGTAAAAACCAAAATACATGTAGCGAGAGGGCTTCTTAAAAAGATGCTTAAAAATTATAAATCTGGTTTGGCTGCCTAATGTTCTCATCACATTTATTCGGTAAATTCAGGTATAAATACGTCATGTGAGCTAATTAACTTAAACTAGATTTGTTGCATATGAGCAACGTGTTAGTTAAGAAAATCTTCATAGTTGATGATGATGAGAACATCCACGACATTATAAATTTAATTTTTGAAGAAGAGCATTACCTTATTAAAGGTGTTTTAAGCGCCGATGATCTGGAAGAAGCAATCGCTGATTTCCTGCCAGATATTATTTTGTTGGATATCCGTATCGGTAAACATGATGGTCGGGATATTTGCAATAAATTAAAGCACAATCCTAAAACAGCTCATTTGCCCATTATATTGCTTTCGGCTTTAAATATGGACAATTTAGGTTGCTCACCAACTGCCATCATTGAAAAACCTTTTGATATCATGGATCTCCAACAGAAAGTGAAAAACATTGTTGGATAAAAACTAAAGATCATTTAARCATAAAAAAGGGATAGACTAACAGCCTATCCCTATATCTAAACTCAAACATGCGCTCAAACATGAATGAATCTCCAAAATTAAACATTTTAGTTTATTATTAGTTTTAAAAAGCAGTGTAAATAGTTAAAGATTACATATTAGAAGGTGTTAAGCCACGCTTAGTTTTACTATCTGAAATACTTAGTTTCATTTTTGAGTTTTATTGCTGAGATTTATAAAATGAAATTATCATGATT
The DNA here is from genome assembly GCF_056398925.1 of Pedobacter sp. 01T416_2. NCBI lineage: Bacteria > Pseudomonadati > Bacteroidota > Sphingobacteriia > Sphingobacteriales > Sphingobacteriaceae > Pedobacter > Pedobacter sp. 01T416_2. The sequence goes on along the minus strand of NZ_JBFTQI010000175.1, from coordinate 1,701 downwards.
TTCAAAAACTGTACTCCAGGTCAATCACGATTGCTTCATTACCATTAAAACATATTGATACAGATGAAAATAGCAACTTATAATGTAAACGGAATAAATGGGCGCTTACCTGTTCTGTTACGTTGGCTGGAAGAAACCCAACCTGATGTGGTTTGTTTGCAGGAATTAAAGGCACCGCAAGAAAAATTTCCGGAGCAGGCTATTAAAGATGCTGGTTATAATGCCATTTGGCATGGTCAAAAAAGTTGGAATGGCGTTGCTATATTGGCTCGAAACCTGGAAATAAAAGAGCTGAAACGAAATTTGGATGGTGATCCTGAAGATTTGCACAGCCGATATATCGAAGCAATGGTGAATAATGTTATAATTGGTTGTCTTTACCTTCCGAACGGAAATCCGGCACCAGGACCAAAATTCGAATACAAGTTACGATGGTTTGAGCGTTTTACGGCCCACGCGGCAAAACTGTTAGAATATAATTTACCAGTAGTTTTATGTGGCGATTATAACGTAATACCTACAGAGCTTGATGCTTATAAACCAGAGCGTTGGGTTGAAGATGCTTTATTCCGTCCTGAAACCCGTTTGGCATTTCAAAATTTAATGGCACAAGGCTGGACAGATGCGATCAGAAAATTATACCCTACCGAAACGATATATACCTTTTGGGATTATTTCAGGAATGCATATGGTAGAGATGCGGGATTAAGAATTGATCATTTTTTACTTAGTCCTCAGGTTAGTGATCGCTTAAAATCTGCAGGAGTAGATAAACAAGTGAGGGGCTGGGAAAAAACAAGCGATCACGGTCCGGTATGGATTGAACTAAACGAGGCTTAATATTATTAGGACTTATTCTTTAAATCGGTTACATCTAAAATTGTTCCTATTAATTTTAAGCATTCGCCGTCCTGTTGGGATAGTATTCCGTCGGCTTTAATCCATCTAATTTCTCCGTCAGGCCGGCAAATTCTGTGTACTGTGTGGTAACTGGTTTTTTCTCTCGAAACCGTGAGTTCAATTTCATCCTGAACGTGGTCAAGGTCTTCTGGTAGAATTAAACCTAAAACCTTTTCATAACTTAAAACCTCATCTGGCGGGCAACCTAGGTTTTTCTTAAATGACCGGGTTGAACGGAGTATGCCCGTTGCTATACTTAATTCCCAAAAACCAAGGCCAAGGTGATCGAACACCACATCCCAATGATCATCGCAAATAATGGATAGATCAATATTTTTCTTATTTGTACTCATAAATAAAGGATAAACTATTTGGGGAAATTACATAAACAATGTAAAAGTATTTTGAGTATTAATAAAAATAAACGTAGTGCTCAGGGGTTTAAATAAAATGGGGAGCAAAAGGTAGGATGGTTTAATGTAGTTGCCTGAGCAGGCAAAAAATAAGTCAAGCTTTAAAACTTGACTTATTTGGGAATTAATTAATGCTGATTGCTGTTTTTTGACTTTTCTATCAGTTCTTTTTGATCGCTCAAATCTTTATAGTAGAAATAACCACCAAACCCTAAGATGAGAATGATATTACTTATTTTGAAACTATGATCTAACCAATAACTAAATGCTGGCACATTACCACTAAAACTCTGTTTAATGTTTGGCCAGGAGTTAAGAATGAAAATAATAACAATCATTAGCAAAACCTTTAGCAAGGTGCTGATGATGATCTTTTGGTGATTTACTT
>NZ_JBFTQI010000174.1:0-8802 GCF_056398925.1 Pedobacter sp. 01T416_2 | reverse complement strand
GTATGGGAATGATGTATAAAATTTAACTCACGGTAAACAACCGATTTTATTGCTATAAACTTATTAACCAGTGTTTTCCCTGCCGAAATTGCTAAAATCTGCACGCTATCATCTTTTTTTACGGCATTTACGGGTATATCAAAATTGTTTACACCATCTTTTATCATAAAAGAATAAGATTCACTATTATTCACTTTAACCTTAAGCTGCTCCTCTTTTCCAAAGTGCAAAGCGGTTAATACAATAGGCTGTTTTCCGTTTTTCAATAGAAATGGCATCGGATTGATGTCTACTTTTTCTTCAAAAGAAAATTTGAAGGTCATATACCAATCGTTGCTATTCTGCGCCTGGCCAACCACTTTAAGCCGAACTGCTTGCCCTGGTTTTACCTTACTCTTTGGCAAGCGCAGGAAAGCCAGTCCGTGGGCATCATTGGCACCATCTCTTTTAGTTTGCTGAAAAACCAGCGCAGAACCATCAGCTGTTTTAAAAATCCAGTCAGGTGTTTTATTCCCTGGTATTGTGGTAAAGGTTAACAGTTTTTCATCGTTTACATATAAATCAAAATTGCGGTTACCGCTGCTGGTCGCAGTAGAATGTGCGGCAACCCAACTGAAATAAACATAATCTGCTTTGCTGTTTTGAGGAACTTTAGCCGTTTCCCATTCGATGGTTTTCTTACCATCTGTTACCCGCGTTAACAAAGCTGTTGTGGCATAATCTGGAAAGGCCGAAAAGTAAGTGATGTTTTCGCCACTTATTTCTTTTGCAAAACCATTAACCCAATTTATTTTTCCAAAATAAGGAACAGCAGTCTGCGATTGTGCTTGAATGCAATTTATTAGCAGAACAGCAATTATTACTATTTTTTTCATCTATATAAAATTTGTTTTTATTGGTGATGAAACTGTTATGATTTTATTCATCTCCATTTATGCTTTGGAAAAATCATGATGGCTTCATATAATTTAAAAACTCGGTTTTAGTGCTTTTTAAATTTATTCTATTTTTTTATCAACTACCGCTTTCAGTTTGACATCCCCTCTTCCCATTAAATCACCCTGCAAAAGGTTTTGTTAAAATGTACAAGAGGTAACTTAATTTTTGGGTTAACATTGGTTTTAATCATCATCTTTTTTATTACTTAATCTTACAAATGCCGCACGACGTGGGCTGGGGCAAGCAATTTTGTCTCCTTTAATGGCATACCAAAGTAACTCGGTAAACTCCAAATCGGGCACGGCATCAACCTTCGAAAAATCATAAGTGTCTGATTTTTGCTGCCATTTGTTCATTACCAAATTCACTTCTTTTAAGTCAATATTTGAAGGCACCGATTTAAAAGAGGTAAAATCAGGAATTGCAGTAAAACTGTTCCACAATGGAGTTGATCCGGCGTCATGTTGAGACAAAGGCGCTAAGCCCAGAATCAGTTCTATCGTACGCAGAAAGGAAGTAGAGGAATACATCGTGTGATCGATAAAATTTCTTTTCACATATGGTCCTGCCAAAAATGCCGTACTGCGGTGTGCATCGACGTGATCAGTACCGCTTTGCGCATCATCTTCGACAATCAGAACCAGGCATTCATTCCAAATTGGACTTTTACTCAAATATTCCACTAGAAGACCAGTAGCCAAATCATTATCGGCAACATGTGCATTCGGTGTTGGCCGTCCTTTCCTCAAACCCTCTGTATGGTCATTTGGGAAACGAATGGTGTTGAAACGTGGCACTTGTTTAATCGCAACCAATGAATCGAAATCTTTTTTCCATTGCTCAAAACGGTTTACGTCTTTTTCCGCCAATTCGTCCCAAGAATTGAAAGTCTTGCAATAGTTGTTTTGCAAGACCGGAAGCGTAGGCTTTTTGTCCAGCATAAATTCACCATAGTTCCTGAAACTTACATTAGCACGTTTACAGGCATCCCAAATGAATCCAGCCTTGTTATTGGCTATTGCTCTCCGGCCTTCTCCCGGATAGTCCCAGGCACGACTATAACAGGTTGGCCATATTTTTTCAAGATAATCGGTTGCATAAGCTCCCAATGTCCAGTTATGTCCATCGGCACTGACTTCAGCATCGACATAAAAATTATCAAGAAGCACAAAATCTTTCGCTAATTTGTGTTGGTTGGGTGTTATTTTTTCACCGAACATCACCAGAGACGGATCCCCATTCCCTTCTTTCACATCACCCATTACTTGATCGTAGGTGCGATTCTCTTTCACAACATAGAACACGTACTTAATAGGGCTTGGATCACCTACTTTCATCGGGACTGGATTTCCAACGTCATTATGCGCTTTCAATTCTTTTTCTTTTGAATACGGCGAATTTTCATAGACCATTTTCGTGTAGGCAGCCAGTAAATCTATCGAAGGCTTATCGATAATACTCAGCGTTCCCTGAAACAGCTCTCCAATAGAATGTACTGATTTTGGTTTTGAAGTATCTTCTGCTCTATATTTTAAATCATACCCTTTCATATATGGCGTTGGTGCCTGAAGATTGGTCATTGGTACAAAGCCTTTTCCGTTGGTCACCAATATTTTTTGATCAACCAGCTTCACATTAGTTGGATACCAGCCTGTTGGAATAAACCCAAGTGATTTACTTTCTCCCGGCTCAGAAACGTCAAAAACAGCCAGGCAGTTATTGTCGGCATTGGCAATGTAAAGCTGCTTTCCATCCTTGCTCAGTGCAAGCCCATTAGTGGTTGAACCCGCTGGTGCATTTGGAAACAATGCCGCATTAAGTGTCTCAATTACCTTTCGGCTCTTTCTATCAATCACAGAAACGGAATTATCATCGGAATTGGYCACAAAAAGGAAAGCGCCTTTTTTTGAAAGCAGAATTTCGTTTGGATGGCTTCCAACAGCAATTGAGGCGGCAAACTCTTCTTTGATGGTATCAAAAACCAATAATTTTCCACACCCCCAACAACTCACATAGAGTTCTTTTGCATCCGGGCTTAAAACACAAGTGTAACCTTCACCCTTCAATGGAAGTTGTTTTTTTATCTTTTTGGTCTCAAGATCAATCACATAAAGTGAATTATTCTCTTTGGTAACCACATAAAGCAATCGTTTTTTCTCATCGATATCGATTCCAGCTGGCGAAATACGTGTAGGCCATTTTTTGCCCAAAATGATCGTGTCGGCCAGTTTGAGTTTGTCATTAACTATCTTGTACTGCAGAATGACGTTGTCATTTCCACCTGAAACATATAACTTTTTATCGTTTTCGCTAAACTTCAACCCATACCAGCTTGACGGAACAATAACACTATCCAATTGGCGTTCCGCTTTTGGGTCAATCAATTGAATATATTGTTTTCCTAAACCGTTATTGGTAATAGCAATCAGCTTTCCAGATTTGCTGACCGCAATATTCAATGGTAAATCGCCCAATGGTAGGGATCGCCCCACATTGGTAATTCCCCAACCATTGGGCAGTAAAATACTCTTTGAAACAGTTTGTTCAGCGTTTTGTGCCTTCAAATTCAGTGTAAAAAAAACAGGAATTAGAATCGCCAGAAAAATTCGCTTGATGGGTTTATCCATTTCGTTGTTTTTATCTATAATAAAATAAATGAAGCAGGCTGATTGGCATTCAGCTTAACTTCGAACGTATTGTTCCTGATTGGAATTTCCTTTCCTATTTTTTCTCCCCTTAAATTACAGGGTTGTGCCAGTTTATATTTGCTGTTGAGCGGTAGGCTAACGGTACAGGCACCTGCTTTACCATTTTGTTCCCATAAACGGATTACATCACCTTCACCATCCCTGTTTTTTCCAAAGAAGGTCACTAAAATTCCTTTTTCCGATACTGAAATCCCTTTTGAACTACTTGTTTGATTTCCTGCATCACCGCCTGTATAGCCTACCATTAATGGATTTCTGAATTCTTCAGAAGGGATAACGATAGAATTCCCATCAGCATAGCGATCGATGCTCCAGATATAAAATTTAGCACTCCACGAACCTTCCACCCATTCAGTAAAATTCGTACTCCACTGATTGTTGTACAGATTGAAGAATACATTTCCTTCTTTTGGAACAAAATCGGTTGAATATTTCCATAACCCCGGACGGTCCAGACTTACACCTGGTACATCAGGAGAAGTAAGTCCAAACCCTTGACTGTTTTTATCTAAAACGGCTACTCCTGTATTGATAAAACCATAATCTAAATTCGTACCCTTTACAAAATCGGTTGTTGGATCTATTACCGCACCGAGCCTGCCCAGTTTAAACTTTGGTTTTTCGATATTGAAAGGAAAACTAATCCAACCGCCTTCAGGCCAGGCCTCTGCCGGTTTACCATTGATGCTCCAGATCACCTCTACAACGGGTTTATTTTCATACAAGGTAAAAACCATCGTATAATTGTGATTCAGATCGGCATCCCCTTTGAAAGTCACTGTAGCGGTAACCGATAAGGCATCTTTCGAAAATTTGATCGCTGCATTTTTACCAGATGTTTTTTTGTACGGCGTATTATCAAGATTGATCCGGCCCAATTCAGAATATGCCCAGTTCCAACCTGCCTTAATATAATCTTTAGCATACTTGTCGGTTTGAACTTTTGAAAAATGTTCGTTCATGTACTGTCCGAATTTGTATTCCGAATTCTCATTAACCATCTCTTTCTTCGATTTTTTGTCAATCAACGATTTGATCGTACCACTTTGTTTGTCGAAGGTGATTTTAAAAAATTCGTTCTCCATCATTGCGTTTTCCGTATCCAGTGAAAGATTCGATTTTGGAATTACTGCTTCCTCATCAGATGAAACGAAAGTACTGTAACCCATCGCCGGGATACGATTGGCCTGGAACTGAAGAATATTTTTATTTCTGACAATCGGAACCAGCTCCCCTGTAGCTACATTTTTCAACGTCTTTTTGAAATTTGTGCCAGTTTGAAGGGTTACTAAATCATTACGTTCCCATGGAAGTGGGTTGTAAACCACGATACGGTTTCCTGCTACATTTACAGCAGCAGCCAAACGCTTCATCTCTCTGTTAAAAGTTGGAAGAATTAGTTTTTCTGAACCAGTAATATAATTCCCTTTCTCTTTCCAGGAATACTCAATTGCGTCATAGTATCCTTTTGCGCGTAGTTTTTCAAACTCATTGCCATAGGCCCAATAACCAGAATTGCCGTGGCTCATTGCCAAACCCCAGGTATGTTCATCAAAAAGGTTAATATTCTCTAATGACTGATCAACGATTGTATTGATGGGTTCTTCTGGTTTTCTTCCCCAGATAGCAGAAAGGGTACTGAATGCTTCCAGATTTAAAGTCGATTTGCTCAGGGCCCTACTCGATTTCATTTCACGCGGCATCGACATATAACCATGAATCCAGGTATCAGGCATGTCGCCTCTTACGGTAATCAGCTTTGGTTTTTCTTTGGCAATTGTGGTGTAAAAATCGGCCATACTGCCTACGCGCACTTTTGCACCCGGATTTAGTTTTTCAATATTGGCTACTGCTTCCCTAAATTCTTTGTAAGTTGGCGCGCCGCTGTTGTCATTAGTCTGAACGATAGCCAACCAGGTTTTATGCGTCCAGTCTTTTGGAGGCGCAGGACTTGTTCCGTAATATTCACCATAGTAAAAAGTCATCAACTTTGATTTGTCGGGACCTTCCCACCAGAACAATAAGGGAACTTCTGGTGATCTTGATGCGGGATTGCAGCCAATATGCAGAAATTTAACTCCTGCATTATTCAACAGGGTAGGCATAATCCAGGAATGGCTTGGCACATCTGACATTTTCGCATCTATTGGTAGCGGCAAACCTGCTTCTTTGCTTATTTTTGAAGCATATCCCAACGATTGTACCAGCGGTTCTAAATCACTAGATTCGGTTTCCATAGAAAAAGGCAGGGCATGAACAAAAAAGCGCCCATCTTTTATGGCTTTTTCAACTCTTGTTTTAACATCAGGTGTTGCTTTTGCAAGGATTTCTTTCATCGGCCAGCCTGAAATCGTCCATTTAAATTGTTGGTCTTTTGGCAAATCTTTTGACTGATCAACGGTATTCAAAGCACTTGTGATCATCGAATTAGCGTAATTGTAGCGAACGTTGTCTGACCAATCGGTATAACCAATATCAAAATGTGTTTTAAATACAACAATTACTTCTTTTACGCTAGTGTTTGTTTGCCCAACCACGCAAGTACTTACAAGTAAAAGCATGAATAAAGCAAAAACGAAATGTTTCATTTTTTTTATGATTTGGTTAGAAATTTCATTTTTAAGGGGACAGGAATCGCTCGAATTATTTACTATTACAAATCGTACAACTTCTTATAATCGACTTTAGGGATTGTTTTTCCGAAAGCATCTAATTCCTTATCTCCATCAAATAAAAGGGGAAAAAACTTCCCATCAAGCTGTTGATCCTGAGGCATTGGAGGAAAGCTGCTTAGGGCTTCTTGTCTATGATAGCCCGCCGTGTTTCCAAGCGTATGGTAACTCATTGTATTTAGGACTGTTGCCCTTCTCGGCCGGTCGGAAGTATTGGCATAAGAGCCATGCATGGTAAGCGGATGATGAAAACTGGCAAAACCTTTTGGCAGTTCGTTAGGTACCCGCTTTTCAAAGGCCTCCAATTGTTCTTGATTTAATATTTCTCTTACGGCATCCATATCTCCGGTTAACCCGGTAATAGGAAGTAAACCCCAGTTGTGGCTTCCCGGAACAAAGTAGAGGCAACCGTTTTCGGTATTGGCATCATCCAATCCGATCCAACAGGTGAGGTGGTGCATGGGTTTGGTAAATGTCCAGTAGGAAAAATCCTGGTGCCATGCCACTACCCCGCCGTGTTTAGCAGGCTTGCAGAACAGCTGGTCGTGAAAAATCCTAAAAGACTGACCCAACAATTGGTAAGCTGCCATGCGAAATGCAGGCGCCCATAACAAATCATGAAATCCTGATGTTAAACGCCAGGCACCGATTGCATGAAAGAGTACTTTGTTAGGGTCTTCGGATTCATTGCTTTCATAGTGGTAAAATAGTTTTTTATTTTCTTCGCTTAATGATTGTAATTTTACAAGTTCTGCATTGAGCAGATCTACCTGTTCTTCAGATAGAATTTTAATCCCTTTAACAAAACCATCCTTTTTAAAAGAAGCAATCTGTTCTTCGGTTAACATGTATTGTTCCCACTCCTTTGCCGTCTGTGGCTGGACAAACATGGTACTGATCGGATGGCTATAATCGGCTAAATCTTCAGAAAAAATTAAATTTCCCATAATCGTTGTTTTTAAAGCTTTATAAAAAAGTTATTATTTGATTTAAAACATCTTCTTTTAGTAGACATGATGTCTCAGCTTTTTTTGTTTTTATACTTATATATCGGCCTGCTTTTATTTCAGTATAAAGCTGGCAGGAGCATATCTGTTCAATGGAAAAGTGAGTTTGCTATTGGAAACGGAAAGTTGTTTTCCTTTTACTTCACCACGAAGATTTACCGGCGTGGCTTTAGTATAAGCTGATCCTTTGGGCAAAGTGACGGTAACATTTCCCGAAAGGCCTCCCTGCTCCCACAGCCGCAAAACAGTTCCGTTTCCATCGGGATTTTCGCCAAAAGCAGTTACCAGCACACTACCACGTGAAATAGCCAAGCCATCCTTTTTCCCCGCCAATTTCCCTGCTTCTCCTTCAGCAATTCCTGTCAACAATGGCAAACGGGCTTCCCATGAGTTTTGAACCAGGTTTGGTACCGTTGAGGTCTGCTTATCAACTGCCCATATACGAACTTTTTCACTCCATGTACCCTCTTGCCATAATGGAAAATTGGTATTCCACATGTTATTGTAAACATTGACAAATACCGATGGTATTTTAGGTTCATGATCTAAAGAAAACTTCCATAAACCTGGTTCTCCCAGGCTAATCAATGGAGAATCCATTGGAGATAGCGCAACCCCAGATTTATCTGATGCAGTAATTGAAACACCGGAATTTACGGCCATCAAATATTTGTTGGTTCCCTGAATAATGTCTGTGGCAGGATTTACCGGGCCACCCAAACGACCAACTGTAAAGGTAGGCTGCTTAACCGCGAATGGGAAACAAAGCCAGCCTCCTTCTGGCTGTTTATCAGGTGTTTTACCATCAACAAACCATTCTACATCTACGTAAGCCGAATTACGTGGAAAAGTAAATGTTAAGGTATAATGTTTAGCAAAACCTTTAGGATCAACAGCAGTTAAAGTTGCAACATCTTCAATATCTGAATGAGACACAGAAATTTTCCAATCATTTGGTGTAAAAGTTAAATAGGGCGCTTTTTCAGCATTGATCATTCCAGGTTTACCGAGATCATTTAAGCCCCAACCGTCTTTTACCCTGCTGTAGGCATTAAACCATTGATCTACTTCCTTTGTACTGAAGCGTTCATGCAGAAACTGACCGATGGCATATTTTGATGATTGATCAACTAATTCTCGGCCTGTCTTTTTTTCTATCAATGAAGCTATCCCACCCCTGTTTAAGTCGAAAATAATCTTAAAATAAGGTGTACTAAACGAAGATTGCGTATCACTTGTAAGGGTTAATTCTTTTAAATCATTTTGAGCATAAGAAACATAACCAGAGGCWTCTATTTCTTTAACATAAAAAGATTTGCCCTTTTCCCATGGGTTTTCAATGATCGCTGATCTTTTCCAGGGTAAGGGATTATAAACGACTAAACGTTTTCCAGCTACATTTACCGACTTTGCAAGCAGATTAAGGTGAGCTTTTAATTCATCCCCTACAATTTTGTTTGTATTCAGGATATACTC
>NZ_JBFTQI010000173.1:0-11464 GCF_056398925.1 Pedobacter sp. 01T416_2 | reverse complement strand
GATTATAAACCGCTCCTCCTTGTTGCCAACTCCATAACATATAAAACGTGAATTTTTTGTATGTAAGAGTGGTATTGAAGTTCATTGTAAAATCTGGAGTTGTATTTATTGAAGCAGCCGGTAATGCAACACCATTATTATCGGTCACTTTTATAGGCGTTTCATTTATAGTTCCTATTGCGTCACGTTTAACCACAAAACCTTGATTATTAACCACAAATATTTCATTAACTGATGTGCCAACAGGAACCTGGTTTGCAACCTCATTCAAATTATGTGCAAACTTATCTAGTAAAAGTGTTCCGAAAGCGACCTCTTTCTGGATTATAAAACGAGTTCCATCAATAAAATAAGGTGTCGCATTTAATTGAGTTACCTTTTGGGTATACTTGTCGAATGTTGTTTTAAAATCAAGACTCCAATTAGTTTTTTGAAGAATATTAGCGCTCAATGTAGCTTCATATGCATTTGATTTCATAGCAGCTGCATTTTGCCATTGATAAGCAGCGCCTGAAAGTGGACTAACAGGAACTTTAAGTATCAAATCCGTGTTATTTGTATATGAATAGTTAAGGTTCAAGGTGAATCTTTTCAAGAAACTAATATCAGTTCCTATTTCCCATTCTTTTGAGAAAGACGGTTTTAATTTTGAATTACCTAAAGTTTCTTGATTTCCGGTAACACCTTGATTAAGTGCGAAGGTCTCATTGATTGCGCCGAAAGGAGGTCTTAAACCAGCCGTTCCTAATGAAGAACGTAATTTCCATTCATCAATACCTTTTATTTTATAATCTTCAGAGATACGCCATGCTCCTGAAACACGGTAGAAATTTTGCCATCTAACGTCTGGACCAAACAATGAAGAAGCATCACGACGTATTAAAGCATCAACTATATATTTAGATTTGTAATCTACGGCAGAAATTAATGAATAATTATAGGCATTCGTTGACGTGATAGCAGAGTTTACCGAAGGTATTGCACCTGCATTAAGAGTTGTCAAATCAAACCCTCCCAGCGCTAATTGGGATGCTGATCCAGATAAGTTATTATAAGTTGAAGATTCATATAAAAACTGGGCTTTGCTAACAGTATTAAAATTACCTATCTTTTTAATATATGATCCTTCAAATGCTATATTTTTATCTTTACTTTCATACATTGACCGGTTAATGCTACCAATCCCTTCATTTAGATAATAGTCTAACGTTCCTTTAGGTTGCATATAGAATGATGAGCCTGTATTCTGTATTACCCCATAAGATGCCTTAATGTATAAATCAGGCGTAAAATCGTAATTAAGACTAGAAAAAGAATTTAATGTTTTACCCGTATTTGTATTTTTGGTATTGTTTATTGTATACAATGGATTTGGTGCAGCATCAGTTAATGTATTAACATTTACTTTATAAGGAGTTCCATCAGCATTTGGAAGGGTTAAATCAGCATTTGGATCTGAACGTAACAATGATCCAAATACATCACCTCCAACGCTTTCATCGTTAAAAGAAGAGTATAAATTTGATGTTTTAAAGGTCAACTTAGGGGTTATTTTATAATCCAAGTTTAACTTAAAGTTATTGCGATCTAATCCTTTAATCATTTTTACAATTCCCTCTTGATGTGAGTTTTGAAATGAGGTATATACAGAAATTTTGTTGTCATTTGAATTTCCTTTCAATCCAACGTAATTCGTTTGATATCCTCCTGGGTTAAAAAATTGTTTTATATGATCGTATGTTGTTGGATAAAGATTCTTGTAAATTTGATCTGGAGATACATCCGAAGTTACTACACCGTTTTGAACGATGCGGTTAGTTGCACTTGATTGTTTTGGTACAAATCCTAAAGAATTTTGTCCATACTCTGATCTAACATCAACCTCAACCTTACCTGCACTCATTGATGATCCTCGTTTTGTCGTGATATTTACAACACCATTTGCAGCACGAGAACCATACAAAGAAGATGCAGCAGCACCTTTTAAAACCTCAATTGAAGCAATGTCATCTGAACTAATATTATTCAAATCGGCACCTAAAACACCGTCGATAATAACTAATGGACTTGATCCGCCTGTAATAGATTTTGCTCCTCGCAATTGAATGTCAAAGCCTGCACCTGGTTCACCACTTCTAGCCACCATTCTCACTCCCGCCATTTTTCCTTGCATTGCAAGGGCAGCATCATTTGCAGGTACTTGCTTAAGTTGTTTTTCTGTTAGTTTCTCTATTGAAAAACCCAGTTTTTTAACTGCAGTCCCTTTGGCAACCCCAGTAACTATAACCTCATCTAAAGAATTAGACTTGCTAGTCATCACTATCCTACCTAAAGCTTTGCCATCAAATACAACTTCCTTGTTGTCAAAACCAATAGATGAAAAAACCAGCGTTTGCTTATCTTCAACGGAAATTGTAAAATTTCCATCATTATCAGAAATCGTGTAATGGGGAGTACCTTTGACAACAACGTTAACACTAGGAATCGGATTTTTATTTTCGTCAACTACTTTCCCTTTTACACTTGTCTGTTGTGCGTAAATATTCATGTGCACAGCACAAAGTGCAAATAAAATAAATTTAATTTTTTTTAACATAGTTATTTTTTTTATTTATTTAAATAATAATTTCGGCATTTGTCTTTTTCTTCATAATTTTTAATGGTTTTTTTAGTTATTATTATAGTTTAAGGTTTTTATAAAATTTTTAGATAATCTTTTTTTTAAAGGCCCTGCAATAGTTTTTATTAATTAATCAGAATCAACGGACAGGAAATTCTGTAATTCTCAATTTTGTACACCCAAAAGGAATTAATTTAATAGTTTCCTCTTCATCGGACAACTTGTCGCCCATTTGTGAAAAATATTGAATCGGTCCGGGTGATCCTTTATATTCTCCCCATGGTAATCGTCTTGCTTTTATACTCAGCGTAACAGGTGCGTCTTGTAAAGTCCAAGGATATCGAGCGATCTCTTTCTTTTGAGTTACAGTAACCGATTCTTGAAGTTTTTCGGCTTTCAGGTATTTTCCCATCAAACAATAATTCCAAGGTGAATCCGAAGTTATTTCGTGATAATTACCAAACTTAACCGGGTCGTTTTTTTGCTCCCATTTTTCATTCATTTTCAAACTATACAACAGTGGTCCTCTTTCTATAACTGCAGCTCCGTCATACCAATAACTCACGGATACTTTCATCGGGAAATTCACGGTCAATTCATCCCCGTTATTCCAAACTCTATTTATTTTTAAAATCCTATCGGCTTGAACCAAAGTTTCAAGTTTTTTACCATTCAGGAAAAGCTCAGGATTTTCGCACCAAGCAGGAACTCTAAGGTGAAATGGAAAACTGCTCTGTTTTACTTTTTTATCTACAAATTGAAAGTGAAATTTCATGCTTTCCTTAAATGGATAATCTGTAAATTCAGTAATTTTAACATTCGTTCCGTTTGCTACCTTTGCTATTACTTCAGAAGGTGCATAAAGCAATGCCGCAATGCCATTGTCTGCCGTGGCATACCAAAGATTTTGAGTGAATTTAGGCCAGCCTTGGTGCATATTGGTGGTACAACAAGGATATCCAGTAAGCAATCCCATCAAGTTATCCGTGTTACTGTGAGAGGTCACAAAATTTCTAGATTCCTTTGTCATCGAAGTTTGATTGATTTGCTGATAATATTGTCTTTCATTAAAATCAGCACTAATTTGAGAAGGTAAAACATTGTACGTGATACGTTCTAATTGATCCGCCCATTGCACATTACCAGTAATTGCAAGCATATTTTCAAGTGAAAACATCATCTCTACGGCCGTACACAATTCAGAGCCCTGTGTTGGATTTCCAAAACGTAACATTTCATCGGCAGCCCATAATCCTGTTGGAAAAGCAATAGTATTTCGCATATCATTTATTGCTTTTTTAGGAGCAAGTGCATATTTCAGATCTTTATTKGCTTGAGAATAAATCGTTGGTGCTTTAAAACCTTGAGCCAAATTAACACCGTGTGTACTATTCTGACGGGATAGATCATCTCGATTCAAAAATACATCAGTCCAATCAAACGTCTGTTTATGAATCAATTCCCCTAACTCCAATAAGAATTTATCACCTGTTATAGAATAAAGCCAATACACCACCATCAAATTATCACCTCCCCTTTGTTCTCCCCAAAAGGTCCATTTCCCCAAAGGATCTTTAGGTAATTCTTTCAGTTGGTATTTAAAATAGTTCGTCAAAAATGGGATTACCCGTTTATCGTTAGTTGCCGAATAATATTGTTGCATTATTTTCAGCACCACCATTTTTGGCCACCAATCTTTTGCGTTATCTCGTTGCAATCCTGGTTCTGGGCCACGGTCCGTGTCAGGTCCGAAGTAGCCACTTTCTTTTTGTGAAGCAAGAGTCCATTCAATCCAAGGTTGCACCTTGTTGATTAATTTTTGGTCCTTCATAATATAAGCTAATGGCAAAAGACCATCAACCCAGTAAGGCCCACGTTCCCAAACATCGCCATCGCCACCCAACCAGCCGTTACGAGAACCAACCACTTTTGAATATTGAGCATCTAAATTTCCCGTCATACCATTAGCCATTCGTTTCATCTGTTCGTCTAGCCAGCCTAAAGGCTTTATGGCTCCAAGTGGCAATTCAACGTAAGGCTTTGTAATCAATGGGGACCGATTGTTCGTATAATTATCATTGGTTACTTCCTTTTGTGCAAATAACAGCGCTGGAAACAACAATAATATGGTCAATGCTTTTTTCATTTTTTTCTTGATCTTTTTTAAAAAAATTAATTATTCTTTGTAATCAATCCATACTTTCATTTTACTTTCCGCCCTGTTATCCCAAGAATAATAAGGAATAAATTTTATGACATTTTTTGGATCCGCTACTGTTTTTATTTCCATAATTCCTCCCAATAAACCAGGATTGAAAGTGGTTTCAAACTTTGTGTTTTTAGAAATAATTTCGAGGTCAAAATTAGATTTGTTGTCTACCTCTTCCATGCAATACACCAAAGGCCCTCTTTGTATAGCTCTTTTTCCAATATCAGCCTTTACAAGATCGTCTGCTTTAACCACTTCAACTGGCATATCCATAGAAATTTTAATTTCATCCCCTTTTCTCCATTCTTTTTTCAATACTGCATATCCATTTTCCACTATTGGGTTATTAATTTTTTTTCCATTTAATGAAAGGGAATATTTTTTGCACCAAGCTGGAATTCGAAATCTAATTTCTTTTTCTAAAGGAAAGGTTAAAGATTTAACTATGAGTTTTACATCTCCATTCCAAGGATAATTGGTCTCTTCTTGTAACTCCAAATTGTTTTTTCCAATGGAAATATTCACCGTACTGCCTATATACAGGTTTACCCAGATCGCATTGTCCGATTGTCCATAAATATAATTACCAATAGAAGGCATAAAACGTGAGATCTGGCTTGGACAACAAGCCGTCCCATACCAGGCTTTTCTGTGATGATCTCCTTTGGATTCTAATGGGTTCACGTAGAAAAATTCAGTCCCGCTAAGAGAAACTCCAGACAAAACAGCGTTATACATCGATCGTTCTAAAACATCTATATATTTAGAATCGCCAGATGATTGGTTCATTCGTGAATTCCAATAACACATACCCACAGAAGCGCAAGTTTCACAATATGCAGTTTGATTAGGCAAATCATAATCTTCTGTAAATCCTTCATTTTCCCGTGAAGAACCAACACCTCCAGTAACATACATATTACGTGATACCACATCATCCCATAGCGAATTTAAAGCTTTCGAATATTTTGCTTTTTCATCCATTTTTTGCACGTCGGCCATACCCGAAAAAAGATACATAGCTCTAACTGAATGCCCAGAAACATCAGTCAAGTCTTCTACAGGTTTAACATCTTGGTAATATTTGACATCCCATTTTCCGTTACCTCCTGTCGTTCCGTATTCATGTCCTCTTTCTTCCAGCAGCCATTTCGAAAAATCTAAGTACCTCTTGTTATTGGTAACATTATATAATTTCACTAAAGCCAATTCAATCTCTTCGTGTCCAGGAACCCAGTGGCGTTTTCCTTCTCCAAAAATGGACATCATGTGCTTTATCATCTTTTCAGAAACACCCAACAATTTTGTTTTTCCAGTTGCCTGATAATATGCCACACCCGCTTCTATAAGATGTCCCGCACAATAGTCCTCGTGCTTGTCCATATTGGTCCATCGCTTATCTAATCCTGTTAAAGTATAATAGGTATTAATATAACCATCCTTTAATTGGGCACTTGCTATCTTATCAATCCAATCGTCAGCCGTTTTTTCCAATTTTGGATCGGGATTATTTATCAAAGTATAGGCAATACCTTCCAATGCTTTGTATACATCCGAATCATCATAAAAAATCCCAGAATGTTTTCCTGACCTTTTCCCTGCGTTTACAAAATTAGCAATACGTCCTGTCTGACTTTCAATTTGGGAAATGCAAGTACTTAATATACTTGCTGCATGGTTTTTCAAACGAGGTTCCCAAAAAGAATCGGTAATCTTTACTTTAGAAAAATTGATTGGTTCGATTTGAACTCTTTGCCCCTTGGTTTGTCCAAAACCGCTTAAAGAAAATAGGGCAAAAAGTAATAATAACGTATTTTTCATAATTTAATTTCTGATAAATTGTAATTTGGTTCTTATTCAAATAATATCTTCACTTAAAGCACAGCTCGAAACAATTCCCGTCAATATAAATTGACTCTCTTTCCATCAAATTTTCACTGTCTGCCTTTCTTTTACTAAAAACCAATGTTTGTTTCTGAATCTTTTTTAACTATTTCTGTTTCCTCTTCATATTTTTAACTAAATTGAAAAAGCACCAACTTTATAACAGCAGTTAGCAGATTTTTCATTTTAATATTTTTAGGATAATATTATAAGATTAGTAATGTTTTTTGCTGAAATTTAATTCTATCAATACTTCCTTTTTTAACATCAGAAATATCAGATTCATTTATTTGAAAAGTCAAAATAGATGATTTTAAATCAAATTAAAATGCTTTATTCGTGTCATTTTTAATATAAAATGATTCAAATTGCATAAAAAAGATCAAGCAAATAGCGCCTTGCAACATGCTGTTGAAATTTGACACAATTTGCCCAACATTGATTTCATTATAAAAAATATAACAATGCGTAAATTCTTTCTTTTTTTATTTTCTTTAATTTTTTCTTCAAATTTTATTGAAGCCCAAGACTATTATTTTAACCATTTTCAAGCTGAAGAAGGCCTTTCCCACAACACCGTTTTGGCATCATTGCAGGATGAAGATGGATTTATGTGGTTTGGAACTAAAGATGGTTTGAATCGCTTTGATGGTTATCGTTTTAAAACTTATCGAAGCAATGGAGACCCAATTCATAGCCTAGGAAGCAATTTTATAAGATCTTTACATGAATACAAAGGAGTAATTTGGGTTGGTACAGATAAAGGTTTGTATCAATACAATAGAAAAATAGATCGGTTTACGATTTTAAACGAAGCCATAAACAATAGGATTAATGACATAAATCACGATAAAAAAGGGAATATCTGGTTTCTTTCAGGAAACATTCTGTACAAATATTCAACCCAAAATAAAGAAACCGAAATTTTTAATCCAGGCAAATATTTTATTGCCACTTCAATTGCACAGGATGCAAACGGAGAAATTTGGGCTTCTTCTTCAAATAAAATATATCATTATTCTGAAGAAAGTCTTTCGTTCGAAAATCTTCCACTTACACTTCCCGCAACTTCAGGCAACTTTAGTATTTCCGTTATTTATGCTTTGGATAAAAATAATATTCTAATTGGCACACACACTGATGGCGTTTTAGTGTACAATATCCCAACCAAAACAACTTCTAGATTAGAATTTTCGACTAAAAATCCGGTTTATGTACGAAAATTTAATAAAAGGAATAATAACGAACTTTGGATTGCTAGCGAATCTGGAGTTTATGTTTACAACCTGAAGACGAAAACAAGCGTCAATCTCAAAAAAAACTATAATGATCCGTATACCATTTCAGATAATGCGGCTTATTCAATAACGGTCGATAAAGAAAACGGAATTTGGATTGGAACTTATTTTGGTGGAATCAATTATCTTCAAAAAGAACACACACAATTCAAAAAATATTTCCCTCAAAAAGGGCAAAACTCTATTAGCGGAGGTGCCGTAAGGAAAATTATTAAAGATGACAATGGTGACCTTTGGATTGGTACTGAAGATGCTGGTTTAAACCGGTTGAATCTGAAAACGCAACAGTTTACGACATATTTACCAAACGGAAGCAAAAGTAGTGTCTCCTACTACAACATTCACGCTTTAATGTCTAGAAAAGACAAAATTTGGGTCGGAACATTTGAGTATGGCTTTGATATTTTAGATAGAAATTCAGGCAAGGTTATAAAACATTATAGTGCTAATGATCCATCTTCGGGATTACACAGTAATTTTATTTTCTCATTTTATGAAACCAAAAAAAAGGAACTGATTGTGATTACCAATTTAGGACTTTATTTGTATAATGAACCAAAAGACAATTTTGAGTCCATAAAAACATTTCCTGAAACAATATTTTATACCACTTACCTAGAAGATATCGATGGAAATTTATGGGCTGGGAGTTCTCGTGATGGCTTGTTTTACTACAATCCGAATACCAAAAAGAAAGAGGTCTTTGTTTATCATTATAAAAACGCAAATGGAATCAGCGATAATTCCATCAATTATATTTTTGAAGACAGTTCTACAAATTTATGGTTCGCCACTGAAAATGGATTGAATTTATTCGATAAAAAAACAAGAACTTTTAAAAGATTTACGACTGAAAACGGATTTCCGAGCAACGTAGTGTATGCAATTGTAGAAGATGATGCTAAAAATTTATGGATAACAACTTCTAAAGGTCTGGTGAAATTTGGTTCAGATCATAAAAGTATTAAGATTTATACAAGGCCAAATGGTTTGTTGAGTGATCAGTTTAATTATGCATCTGCTTTTAAAGATACAAACGGTGACATGTATTTTGGAAATCTAAATGGAATGATTAGTTTCAATCCAAATAATTTTACAAAAAATAAATACTCACCTTCAATTTATATTACCAATCTTCAAATCAACAATAAAGATATTGATGCCAATAAAAATGATTCTCCTATAAAACAATCTATTTCGCATATTGATGAATTAAAATTAAACAACAATCAATCATCGTTTAATCTTGAATTTGCGTCGTTAAATTATACGGCTGCAGAGCTTACAGAATATTGGTACAAGCTTGAAAACGTAAATAATGACTGGGTTTATCTTGGGCACAACAATAAAGTTTTCTTTACAGAACTCAGGCCCGGCAATTATGTTTTTAAAGTAAAATCGTTAAATAGTTTTGGTATTTGGAGCAAAGAAGTTGCATTAAAAATTAAAATTTTACCTCCATTTTGGGCAAGTTCTTATGCCTATTTTTTCTATTTTCTCCTAATTTGCGGTTCCCTTTATTACATTATCCGTTATTCGCAAAACCTAACTGAAATTAAAAATAACCGAAAAATAAAACATTTAAACGACGAAAAAGAGAAAGAAATCTATCAGGCAAAAATTGATTTTTTCACGAATGTTGCACACGAAATTAGAACGCCACTAACGCTGATAAAAAGCCCTTTGGAAAAACTTTTGACAATGGAGCACAAATTACCAGAAGTTCCTCAAAATCTTTCTATAATGAAGAAAAATACGTTGCGATTGTTAAAATTAGTCAACGAATTATTAGATTTTAGAAAATCTGAAATCGGCGGACTAAAACTCACTTTTGTACAAACAAATATTTCTTCAATTGTTAGAAAATTACATTTGAGATTCAGCCAATTAATTGAAGAAAGAGGCATTGAATTTGAATTGGAACTGAGCCAAAAAGACATTTATGCGTTTGTTGACAAAGAAGCTTTCGAAAAAATCCTGAGTAATTTGATTAGTAATGCTATTAAATATTCAAAAGACAAAGTTTCAATTGTGCTTTTTAGAGATGAATCCAAACTGATTTTAATCGTGAAAAATGATGGAAATTTGATTCCATATCATTTAAAAGATAAAATTTTTGAGCCGTTTTTTAGGGTCAATACTATGAGTGCAATTTCGGGAACCGGAATTGGGCTCTCGCTTGCACATTCGTTAACACAACTACATAACGGAAATCTGCAATTAATTTCAAATTCAACCCTCAATGTTTTTGAACTTGTAGTTCCACTTCATCAGAAAGAAGAATTTATGCTTTACAGTGAATCCGAAAAAGAAGAAAATAAGCAGGAATTAACTATTGCCGAAATTGAAAGCAAACATGAGAAAACACAAATTTTAGTTGTAGAGGACAATGAAGATTTATTGAATTTTATTTCGACAGAATTATCTCAGCTTTACACCGTTTTAAAAGCTGATAATGGCGAAAATGCGTTAAAAATAATTCACAACGAAAATATTCAGCTTATAATAAGTGATGTTTCAATGCCAATTATGGATGGAATTACCTTGTGTAAAAAAATTAAAACAAATCTGGAAACAAGCCATATCCCAGTAATCTTACTTACAGCCAAAAGTTCTCTGAAGTCACAAATTAACGGTCTTGGAGCGAGAGCCGATGCCTACATTGCGAAACCTTTTTCGATGGATTATTTGAAAGTCCAGACAGAAAATTTGATCGAAAACAGAAAACAAATTATGAACTACTATGCTAGTTCACCGCTGTCACACATCAAAAGTATTGCAAACAGTAAAATCGATGAAAAGTTCCTGAATAAATTAGACCAAGAAATTCTAAAAAACATTACTGATTCAGATTTAAGCGTTGAATCTTTGGCAGAAATAATGAACATGAGCCGATCGACTTTATATAGAAAAATTAAAGATATTTCGAATTTGAGCCCGAATGAATTGATCAATATTGTGCGCTTAAAAAAAGCCGCAGAATTACTTTTGAATGAGAACTATAAAATGTATGAAATTGCCGAAATGGTAGGTTATAATTCACAAACAAGCTTCGGACGAAATTTTCAAAAGCATTTTAAAATGAGCCCTTCAGAATATATCGCTATGAATAAATAACTATTAATGGATGGGATGTCTGGATAAAAAAGCTAAAGAGGCTATTCGATTAGGCCCAACTATCCATTACCCTTATCAGGGTTTCGTCGACCTGCTTTGTATTTTAGTGAAAGTGTTTCTTCGCCACTTTTAACGAAACACCMACTTAAATGAATACTTTATTCAAATTCTGGATAATAACAACCAAAGAAATTGAAAAAGAGCTTGAAAACAACAGGAAAGGGCTGACAGAAAAAAAATCAGAAATCGTCAGAGATCAGGAACTGCTGTATACGGTCGAAGAGAAATGGATAAAAAATGAAATTGATCAAGAGACCTACCAAAGATGGCACCTCA
>NZ_JBFTQI010000172.1:0-8860 GCF_056398925.1 Pedobacter sp. 01T416_2 | reverse complement strand
GGGATGTAACTTTCGAGAAAGGCAGTATTAAAGCGGTTGGTAAAAATAAAGGCAAAATAGTTTCATCAGAAGAACTTAAAACCGCAGGTCAGCCAGCTAAAATTGTATTATCAGTAGATAAAAACAAAATCAGTAACAGCTGGGATGACGTGGCTTTTGTAACCGCAAAAATTTACGATGAAAATGGAAATATTTGCCCAAATGCCGATCAACTGATTAAGTTTACCATTTCTGTCAGTGGAATTATCGATGCTGTTGACAATGGCAATATAACCAGTCACGAAATGTATAAAGCTACACAGCGACATGCTTACCAAGGTGTTTGTATGGCCTTTATTAAGGGTAATGGAGTTGGAACCATTGAAGTTAAAGCTGCCGCAGATGGACTTGATGGTGCGGCTGTAAAATTAGAAGTGGGTAATAAATAATGTCGGTTTTCGAGACTGTGTAATAAATATAGATTTGTCATTCTGAGCCTGTCGAAGGACTTTTCTAAATATGCTTTAAGGTGTTTCGACAGGCTCAACATGACAGCACTCAAATTAACCAATAGTCAACATTGATAATAATAATAAAATGAAATTAACACCCATAAAACTACTTACCGCAATAGCCATCATTTTTATGGCTTCGGCATTTATAAAAGGCGATAAACCTGCATTACATACCATAGGCGATTCTACAGTCCGCAACTCGAACAAAGAAACCTGGGGTTGGGGAACACCGATTGCTTCTTTATTTGATACCACAAAAATCCATGTAGAAAATAATGCAATGGCCGGAAGAAGTACCCGTACCTTTTTATCGGAGGGCAGATGGGATAAAGTTCTGGAGACATTAAAACCGGGTGATTTCGTTACCATGCAATTCGGTCACAATGATGGAAGTGTTCCTGATACCACAAAAGCAGGTAGAAGAGGTGTGTTAAAAGGAACCGGCGAAGAAACCAAAGTATTAACCTGGCCAGATGGAAAGGTAGAAACTGTACATACCTATGGCTGGTATATCCGCAAATTTGTGCGTGAAACTAAGGCAAAAGGCGCCACACCGATTGTACTTTCGATGATCCCCAGAAATATTTTTAAAGATGGTAAAGTGGTTCGAGCCAATAACGATTTCGGGAAGTGGGCCGCTGAAGTTGCCAAAGAAGAAAATGCCTATTTTGTAGACCTGAATAAAATAACGGCTGATAAATATGATGCACTCGGCCCAGATAAGGTAAAACTCTATTTCCCTGGCGACCATACCCATACCAATTTAGAAGGCGCAAAAGTTAACGCCGCATCTGTTGTGGAAGGAATCAGGGAATTAAAAGATTGTAATTTGAAAAAGTATCTGCTTTAATAAAGGAGAAAGACTAAAGCTAAAAGACCATATAAATCCGTGTAATCCCACAATCGGTGTAATCATCCCGAAGGTTGTAATCCAACAATCGGTGTAATCACACCGAAGGCTGTAATAAATTAATCTGTGTAATCAATCCCGAAGGGCAATAATCATGAAATCAACAAAATACCTATCCCTCATTCTCTTAACTGCTTTTATTGTTTTTTCTTCCTGCATTATCTTAAAACAGCAGGTAAAACCCACTTTATTCCTCATTGGCGATTCGACCGTTAAAAACGGAAAAGGTAAGGGTGATGGTTCTTTATGGGGCTGGGGAAGCTTTATCGGAGATTTATTTAATTCCGAAAAAATCAATGTCGAAAATAATGCACTTGGCGGTACCAGCAGCCGTACTTTTCAAACCAATGGTTTGTGGGATGCGGTTTTGGCTAAGGTGAAGAAAGGAGATTTTGTGATGATGCAATTTGGCCATAACGATAGCAGCCCATTAGACGATACCGCCCGTGCCCGTGGTACCATAAAAGGCATCGGAACGGAAAGTAGAGAAATTTACAACCCGATCAAGAAAAAGCAGGAAGTGGTTTATACCTACGGTTGGTACCTGCGCAAATTTATCAGCGATATTAAAGCTAAAGGCGCAACAGCGATTGTATGTTCACCTATTCCACGCAATCCGGTTAAGGATAATGCTATAGTTCTGGCCAACGATAGTTATGCCAGCTGGGCCGAAGAGGTGGCAAAAGCCGAAAAAGTCGATTTCATTCCATTGAATCAGATCATTAAAGATAAATATGCTGCTTTAAGCGCGAGTGAGGTAAAAGCATTTTTTACCGAGAAAGACCATACACACACCAACGAAGCAGGAGCAAAGTTAAATGCAGCTGCTGTTGTAGAAGGCCTAAAGAAATTAAAAAACAATAAACTGAATAGCTACCTGAAATAAGCCATCGGGCAGGATACTACAGGATGCTTTCCTGCCAATATTGTGTTATTTTAACCGCCTAACCAAATACCAGCGGTGATAAACCGTTCAATTTTATGCAGATACAGGTTAACCGAGTTTTCAAAGTGCTGATAGGCATTGCTTTTATATTCTTAAGCATCACGCAGATGCATGCCCAAAGCATTTCGCTTGCTGGTAAATGGCGTTTCAAAATTGATGCTAAAGATGAAGGTGTAAAAGGAAAATGGTATTCAACTGTTCTCCCCGAATCCGTTAATCTGCCAGGCTCAATGGCCGAAAACTTAAAGGGCGATGACATTACCCTCAAAACAAAATGGACAGGAAGTATTTATGATAGCTCGTACTTTTTTCATCCCCGGTTAGAAAAATACCGTAAACCAGGTAATATAAAAATACCTTTCTGGTTAACGCCCGCCAAACATTATACAGGCGCAGCGTGGTATCAAAAAGATATCGAAATTCCTGCCAATTGGAAGGGTAAAAGACTAGTGTTATCCTTAGAATATCCCCATTCAGAAACAAAGGTTTGGATAGATGATATCGAAATCGGAACACAGTATACTTTTGTGGTTGCACAAAATTTCGAACTCCCAGCAAATTTAAAAGCGGGAAAACATACCATCACTTTATTGATCGATAACCGTATCAAAGCGATAAATGTGGGACAGGATTCACATAGTTTAACCGATCACACTCAAGGGAACTGGAATGGTGTAGTTGGAAAAATGGAGGTAATTGCCGGTTCGCCTGTTTATTTTGAAGATATTCAGGTTTATCCCGATTTAAAGAACAAATCTGCCAAGGTTAAAATTCAGCTTAAAGCCAATGCTAAACAATCTTCTACCGGGAAAATTACGCTTGCCGCTACAACTTTCAATACCAAAAATTCACTTCAGGTTAAGCCTTTAACAGCAGCTTACCAAATTACAAATGGTGACGGTGCTTTGGAAATCAATTTGCCAATGGGCGATAAAATAGCCACCTGGGATGAGTTCGATCCGGCATTGTACCGTTTAACAGCTACTTTACTATCGAAAGATGGCAAGAAAGATGAGAAAAAGGTACAATTCGGTATGCGTGAGTTTAAAGCCATAGGCAGAACTTTTGAAATTAATGGTCGCCCGGTTTTTTTGCGTGGAACCGTTAACAATTGCGAATTTCCGTTAACAGGTTATCCATCAATGGATGTTGCTGCATGGGTACGCATTTTTAAAATTTCAAAGGCACATGGGTTAAATCACATGCGTTTTCATTCGTTTTGCCCGCCAGAAGCTGCCTTTATCGCTGCAGATCAAATCGGCTTTTATCTTCAGCCAGAAGGACCAAGCTGGGCCAATCATGGTTCATCTATCGGAGATGGAAAACCGATTGATCAGTTTATCTACGACGAAACCAATCGTATGACCAAAAACTATGGCAATTATGCCTCTTTCTGCATGATGGCCTATGGAAATGAACCACGTGGCAAACAAGTGGATTACCTTACCAAATTCAATAATTATTGGAAAGCTAAAGATTCGAGAAGATTATATACCGGAGCATCAGTTGGTGGTAGCTGGCCAGTTATTCCGAACAACGAGTTTATGGTGCGTGCTGGTGCCAGGGGTTTAGATTGGGGCAGAAAACCAGAAAGTATTTCTACCTATGCCAAACAGATCGAACAGTTTACCGTGCCTTTTGTAGCACACGAAATGGGCCAGTATTGTGCTTTCCCTAATTTCGATGAAATAAAAAAATATACAGGTGTTTATCGTGCGAAAAATTTTGAGATGTTTCAGGAAGATCTTAAAGACCACGACATGGCCGATCAGGGACATGACTTTTTAATGGCTTCGGGTAAATTACAAGCCCTTTGTTATAAAAATGAAATCGAAAAAGCATTACGTACGCCGAATTACAATGGCTATCAGTTATTGTCGCTAAATGATTATCCAGGACAGGGAACAGCACTTGTAGGCGTATTGGATGCCTTTTGGGATGAAAAAGGTTATATCAGCGCTAAAGAATTCAAACGTTTTTCTAATAGCACAGTGCCTTTGCTAAAAGTTTCAAAGTTTGTTTTTACCAATAACGAAACTTTAGCAGCTGCGGTAGAAGTGGCACATTTCGGAAAGGCGCCTATTGAAAATGCAAAACTCTCCTGGACACTCAAAGATGAAAGCGGCACAAATGTGGCAAAAGGCAGTTTCAATCCTAAAACCTTAGCTGTTACCAATTGTATTGCCATCGGAGAAATTAAATTTCCGTTAAATGGTATTACAAAAGCAACAAAACTGAAACTGGAGGTTATCGTTGATGGAACTGAATTTGCCAACGATTGGAGTTTCTGGGTTTACCCTGCGCAATTGCCACAGGTTAAAAGCAATGTATATTACTGTACCAGTTTAGATGACAAAGCACAGGCCGTTTTGGCCGAGGGCGGCAATGTTTTTCTCAATGCAGCAGGCAAAGTGGTGAAAGGGAAAGAAGTGGTGCAGACTTTTCTGCCTGTTTTTTGGAATACATCGTGGTTTAAAATGCGCCCGCCACATACTTTGGGCATTTTATGTGATCCTAAAAACGCAGCTTTTAACAATTTCCCGACCGATTTCCATAGCGATATGCAGTGGTGGGAAATCGTAAACAAATCGCAGGTAATGAATCTCGAAGATTTTCCTTTAGGATTTAAGCCAATTATTCAACCAATTGATACCTGGTTTTTGAACCGCCGTTTGGCGCTGGTTTTCGAAGCAAAAATAGGCAAGGGTAAATTAGTGGTTTCGAGTGCCAACCTCTCACCTGATTTAAAAGAGGCTCCTGCTGCACAACAACTTTATTTCAGTTTACAGCAGTATATGATGTCTGCCCAGTTTAATCCAAAATATGAAGTGGCTTTTAACACCGTAAAAGATATCTTCGAAAGTCCATCGAAAATTCAGTTCGATACCTTTACAAAAGATAGTCCGGATGAGTTAAAAGTAAAACCAAAAACCAATTAAGATAAGCGAAATACCAACATGAAGAAATTTATATTCAGCTCCGTTATACTGTTCGGCATATCTGTCCAACTGCTTTTGGCACAGAAAATCCCTAATAAAAAAGAGGTTTTAAAAGTATTGAAATCAACTAATGCTTATTTTATGAATAAGTGGCCTGATGCCGGGAAATCAATCATAACCAACAGAGAGCGCCCAAGCAATATCTGGACAAGGGCAGTATATTACGAAGGATTGATGAATCTTTATAAAATCCATCAGGAAAAAGAATATTACGATTATGCCGTTCAATGGGGCCAAAAACACAACTGGGGTTTAAGAAATGGTATTACTACAAAAAATGCTGATGACCAGGCCTGTGGGCAGACCTATATCGATCTTTACCTGATTGATAAACAACCCGAACGCATTAAAGACATTAAAGCTTCTATTGATCTGGTAATCAAATCGGGCAAGGTAAACGATTGGACATGGATTGATGCGATCCAAATGGGAATGCCTGTTTTTGCCAAACTGGGTAAGTTATACAACGATACCGCCTACTACAATTACATGTACAAAATGTATATGCATTCCAAAAATACTGAAGGTGGTGGTTTGTACAATGCCAAAGATGGCCTTTGGTGGCGCGATAAAGATTTTGTGCCCCCTTATAAAGAACCAAATGGCGAAGATTGTTATTGGGCCAGAGGAAACGGATGGGTGATTGCCGCATTGGTGCGTGTGTTAGAAATTACCCCTGAAAATGAAGCTCACCGCAATGAATATTTAAAAACCTATCACGAAATGATCAAAGCTTTGGTGCCAATCCAACGCACTGATGGTTTTTGGAATGTAAGTTTACATGATGCGACACATTTTGGTGGTAAAGAAACTTCGGGCACTGCTTTGTTTGTATATGGTATGGCCTGGGGTGTAAATCAGGGTATTTTAGATAAGGCTACTTACCTGCCGATCATCACTAAAGCCTGGAACGCTATGACGAAAGATGCTGTTCAAAAAAATGGTTTTATTGGTTATATGCAAGGAACTGGGAAAGAGCCAAAAGACGGACAGCCGGTAAGTTATACCAGCGTTCCCGATTTTGAAGATTATGGTTTGGGTTGTTTCTTATTGGCCGGAACAGAGGTATACAAGCTTAAAAAGTAATTAAAATGAATTTCAGAAATCTAGCTGGCTTATCGGTATTGATGTTGTTGTTCTTGCTGCCCAAACAAAGTACAGCACAAAGGATAGGCATTGCCGTTTCTGAAATTAACAGTGTTTCATCCTTCCCGATTGTGGGTGGAGGAAAAGCAGCCTCAATTTATATCGATGAAAATGATGCTGAAGTTGTTGGGATCGCTGCTGAGGCTTTTAAGGGTGATATTCACTTAATAACGGGAGCAACAAGTCAGGTTTTGAAAAATAACCCTGTTTTAAGTGCTTATCCCATTATTATTGGTACTGTAGGGCAGTCGTTTTACATAGATCAATTAATTAAAAGTGGGAAAATAAACAGGATTGCTTTATCCGGTAAATGGGA
Organism: Pedobacter sp. 01T416_2; assembly: GCF_056398925.1. Classification (NCBI taxonomy): domain Bacteria; kingdom Pseudomonadati; phylum Bacteroidota; class Sphingobacteriia; order Sphingobacteriales; family Sphingobacteriaceae; genus Pedobacter; species Pedobacter sp. 01T416_2. The sequence goes on along the minus strand of NZ_JBFTQI010000172.1, from coordinate 2,049 downwards.
AACTTTTTCTATTTCAGTGATTGAAAATCCTTTAAAAGGAGTAAAAAGGGCCTTGGTGATTGCTGGTAGCGATAGACGTGGGACTGCTTATGGTGTTTTTCAACTTTCGCGGATGCTTGGTGTATCGCCGCTTTGTTGGTGGGCTGATGTGAAACCGGCAACAAAAAAATCGTTATACGTAAAAGCTGGTCAGCCTTTGGTAGAATCGCCATCGGTTAAATACCGCGGTATTTTTATCAATGATGAAGATTGGGGCATCCAACCCTGGGCTGCTAAAATGATGGATACCGATGTGAAAGATATCGGCCCAAAAACTTATACTAAAATATTCGAGCTGCTACTTAGGCTAAAAGCTAACTATATCTGGCCGGGGATGCATCCTTCAACCAAAGCATTTTATCATTATGCCAATAATCCCATAATGGCCGATAAATATGCCATTGTTTTAGGTTCGAGTCATTGTGAGCCGATGCTACGGAACAATGTTTTCGAATGGGCTGAGAATTTCGAGCACGAATATGGTAAAAAACCAGGCGAATGGCGCTACGATCTGAATAAAAATGAAATTGCAAACTATTGGACCGACCGTGTAAAACAGGCAAAAAATTACGAATCAATTTATACTGTGGGGATGCGTGGTATCCATGATGGCAGCATGCCCGGACCGAAAGATAAAAATGAAAAAGTGAAATTGTTGGGTGAGGTAATTGCAGATCAGCGTACCATTCTCAGTAAGAATATTACTAAACCCATAAGTTCTATCCCACAGATTTTTTGCCCTTACAAAGAGGTGCTTTCCTTGTATCAGGCCGGATTAAAACTGCCTGATGATGTGACCATTGTTTGGGCTGATGATAACCATGGTTATATCCGCCAGCTTTCGAACCCTGAAGAGCAAAAGCGCTCGGGTGGAAGCGGGGTGTACTACCATATTTCTTATTGGGGTGCTCCACAAGATTATTTGTGGCTTTCTTCAATTTCTCCATCATTAATTTCGTACGAGTTAAGCAAAGCTTACCAGTATAAAGCCGACCGACTTTGGGTTATAAATGTGGGTGATATTAAGCCTGCCGAGATGGAAACGCAGTTTGCCATGGATTTGGCCTGGAATGTAAACCAATGGAAACCCGAAAATGCGGATAAATATGCCGAAAGCTGGGCTGCTGAGACTTTCGGTACTGAATTTGCAAAACCCATTGCCGAAATAAAAGCAATTTATTATCGCTTGGCACAAGCCGCTAAACCTGAGCACATGGCCAGTGTTAGTTTTACCGATGCCCAGGCCGAAGAACGTTTGGCTGCATATCAAAAGATTTATGATCAGGCCAAAAGTTTAAATAATCAGATGCCAGCACGTTTAAAAGATGCCTTTTTTGAATTAATCCTGTATCCTGTTGAAGGTGCCATGCTGATGAACCAGAAGATTTTATATGCAAAGAAAAGTCTGGTTTTAGCCGCAAACGGCGATCAATCGGCTTTAAGTTATTCGAAAAAATCGAAGGGTGCTTTTGAGCAGATTCAGTTGATTACCGAAAAATACAATGAAGAAATTGCAGGCGGTAAATGGAACGGAATGATGAGCTGGAAACCACGCGATTTAGCCGTTTTTAAAATGCCAAAAGTGGCCGATGCTGTAACGACGAAATCATCAGACATTACCGAGAAATCTGAAAATAAAATTATTGTAGGTGCGGCTAAATATGCTGAAAAATCAGTGCCAAAGGGGCTATCTTTACAAACCCTAAAAGGACTTGGTTTGGGAGGCGATGGGATTTCTCTTTATCCTTTTACTTTTAAGCCATTCGGGGAAACAGCGCTTCAAAATGCCGCCCTCACTATTTACGAAGTTGATTTTAAAACCCAAGGCGAACACCAGATCGAAGTGAAATGTTTGCCTACCCAGGGCGTTAATAACGGCATTAAAGTGCGTTATGCCATTTCGGTAAATAACGACAAACCGCAGGTAATTAACATTTCTCCGGCTTCAGAAAATAATATCTGGAAACAGAATGTATTACAGGGTTACGCTTCGGGCATAACCATAACCAA
>NZ_JBFTQI010000171.1:0-8897 GCF_056398925.1 Pedobacter sp. 01T416_2 | reverse complement strand
CATTTGCATTCCTAATTTACAGGTTTTTATGAGTGAAGAGAAGTCATTGAACTTTATTGAAGAAATTGTTGAGAACGACTTAAATAGTGGTAAGTATGAAACTTTGGTTACGCGTTTCCCGCCGGAGCCTAATGGTTATTTACACATCGGCCACGCGAAAGCAATATGCTTAAATTTCGGACTAACACAAAAATACGGCGGCTATACCAATCTGCGTTTTGATGATACCAATCCGGTAACAGAAAAAACAGAATATGTAAACAGTCAGCAAGAAGATATCAGATGGTTGGGTTTTAACTGGAAAAATGAATTATATGCCTCAGATTATTTTGATGAGCTGTATGGTTTTGCCGTTAAACTGATCGAAAAAGGTTTGGCTTATGTTGACGAGAGTTCTGCAGATGAAATTGCAGCTTTAAAAGGCACGCCAACAGAACCAGGACAGGATAGCCCATATCGTAACCGCAGCATTGAAGAGAATTTAGACATTTTCACGAAAATGAAAAATGGCGAATTTGCCGACGGTGCCTATATTTTGAGAGCAAAAATCGACATGGCCAGTCCGAATATGTTAATGCGCGATCCGATTATCTATCGCATCAAACATGCCGAACATCACCGTACCGGTAACAAATGGTGCATTTACCCAATGTACGATTTTGCTCACGGACAAAGCGATAGTATCGAAAACATCACGCACTCTATCTGTACGTTGGAATATGTTTCGCACCGTGAACTGTACGATTGGTTTATCGAAAAACTAGAGATTTTTCCTTCAAAACAATATGAATTTGCCCGTTTAAACCTTACCAGCACGGTAATGAGTAAACGTAAGTTACTTCAACTGGTTAACGAAAACTTAGTAAATGGATGGGACGATCCGCGCATGCCTACAATTAGTGGGTTACGTAGGAGAGGTTTTACACCAAAAAGCGTACGCGAATTTTGTGAACGTATTGGTATCGCCAAACGCGAAAATTTAATTGAGCTAAGTTTATTGGAATTTTGTATCCGCGAAGATTTAAATAAAACGGCTAACCGTGTAATGGCGGTTTTAGATCCGATTAAACTGGTGATTACAAATTACGAAAAAGGAACAGAAGATTTAATCGGCGAAAACAATCCAGAGGCTGAAGATGGTGGTGGCACGCGTGTGATCCCTTTCAGCAACGAACTTTGGATAGAACGTGAAGATTTCATGGAAGTACCCGCAAAAAAATGGTTCCGCCTGGCACCCGGTGCAATGGTACGCTTAAAATTTGCCTACATTGTTAAATGTGAAGATTTTGTAAAAGATGAAAACGGAAACGTTACCGAAATTCATTGTACTTACATCCCAGAATCGAAAAGTGGAAATGATACCAGCGGCATAAATGTTAAAGGAACCATCCATTGGGTAAGTGCTCCGCATGCCAAAACTGCCGAAATCCGTTTGTACGACCGTTTGTTTACTTCTGAAACACCAGATGCTGAGGAAGGAGATTTTAAAGATTACCTAAACCCTGAAAGCTTAACGGTTTTACCTAACGTTTATATCGAGCCGGCCCTGGCAGATGCAGATCTGGAAAGCCGTTATCAGTTTATCCGTAAAGGTTATTTCTGTTTAGATAGAGATTCTACTGCAGATAAATTGGTTTTTAACCGTACAGTTACACTAAAAGATACGTTTAAGAAGCCGAATTAATTAGCTTTTTTAAACCACAGATAAACACGGATGAACACAGATTTATCCGTGTTTTTTTTTGTGCTAGAATTTGGCTGCAAATGCATGCAGAGAAGAATATTGGGTGGCAAATATTAGCATTGTTTTTTGCGCCATAAACTTCAGGTTATTCCGCTTTTAAAGATCCAGTCCTGTAGCGAAGCGGAAAGCTACGCAGTAAAACAAGTTCAGGAGAAAGATTGCGCGCTGTGCGTTTAATCTACGCAACCGCCAAACCCCATTCTGTTTAGTACTTCGTATAAACATTATAAAGTACCAAAACATCCACAGGCGTTAAAGTAGGCGTAATATCACTCTGGATAAAATGGATTTTAAAAGCAGTGATTGCTGCAGGGAGATTACTGGTATCGTAACCAATATATTTTAAGGCCATTTCGGTATTAAAATCTACAGGAGGGTTTTTCAGCACATCATCATACCAATAGCCAAAGCCCTTATCTGCCAGTTTTTTCCAGGGGAAATTTTTAGGATCATTTTTTCGTTTAGGTGCTATATCGGCATGACCGATAAAATTCGCTGTCGGGATTCCATAGGTTTTCTTTAAAGTGGCCAACAACTTTAGCAGGCTATTGATCTGTGCATCAGGCCATGGGTCAGTTAAGCCATTATTATCCAATTCAATGCCTATCGATGAAGAGTTTAAGTCGGTATCCTTCCCCCATTTACTTACACCAGCATGATTTGCGCGTAAGTAATCATTCACCATATGCACTACTTTACCGTCGCGGCTGATAACATAATGGGCACTTGTACCTGCCTTAGTTGAGAAAAACGTCTTTATGGTCTGTGCCAAACTATCTTGTGCAGTATGATGGATCACCACAAAATTTGGTTTACGTATCCCAAAATTTACAGAACCAATCCATTCCTGGTTTGTTGCTCCTAATGAATCGTAAAGCTGACCAACTGGTGGCGTGGTATTGATTATTTTCGAAAAATCCTTTGCCTTTTCTTTATAGATTTTTTCTGTTGCAGCATATTTGCTGCTTCCGCAGGCAGATAAAATAAGTACAAGAGAAAAAGCGGAAATAGATAATGATTTTGATGACCTTGAAAATAACATGGTATGAATTGTTAGCAAGTTGAAGTTACAAAGTTATCTTAAACTTCACCCAATGCATCAAACTTTATACAAAGCTTTCAAAATTTACTAATTTAGCAGCCATATACTTTAATATGAAGAATTTATACAAATCAACCCTGTTTTTATCGGCAGTAGCTATTTCTGTAGGCACCTTATCGTCTTGTACCGGCAATAATAAATCTAAAGATGAAAAGGCTGTAGTAGTACAAAAAGATAGTTTGACCAATTATGTTGCACAACGCCTGCCTATTTACGAAAGGGTAAAATTAACCACCAATATAAACGAGTTAAGTGTTAACGACCGTAAAATTTTGCCTTTATTAATCCAGGCAGCAGAAATTATGGATCAATTATACTGGAAACAAGCCTATCCACAAAGAGATAGCTTGCTGGCAACTATTAAAGATGAAAAAACACGCGATTTTGTTAACATTAATTATGGTCCCTGGGATAGATTAAATAATGATAAACCTTTTGTTGAAGGTATTGGTGCCAAACCAGAGGGCGCATCTTTTTATCCATACGGAATTACAAAAGAGGCCATAGAGAAATCGGACCTTGCTGATAAGTTTGGTGCATATTCGGTTATTCAAAAAGACAGTACAGGCAAATTATCAACTGTACCCTATCATGTATTATTTGCTTCAGAATTACAAAAAGCAAGCTCGTTATTAAAACAGGCAGCTTTAATTGCTGAAGATGCCGGTTTAAAAAAATATTTAAACTTAAGGGCCGATGCTTTGGTAACGGATAATTTTACCGCAAGTGATTATGCCTGGTTAGATATGAAAACCAATGGTTTGGATATCATTATCGGCCCCATTGAAAATTACGAGGATAAACTGTTTAATGCCCGTACCAGTTACGAAGCTTATGTTTTAATCAAAGATAAAGAGTGGAGCAAGCGTTTGGCGAAGTACGTAAAAATGCTTCCTGAATTACAGAAAAACTTACCTGTTGCAGCGAAATACAAAACCGAAACACCTGGAACCGATTCTGAGCTAAATGCATATGATGTGGTTTATTATGCAGGAGACTGCAATGCCGGATCGAAAACCATTGCCGTTAATCTTCCAAACGATGAAAAAATTCAACAGGAAAAAGGTACACGCCGCTCACAGCTGAAAAATGCTATGCAGGCGAAATTTGATAAGATATTGGTGCCGATTTCAAGAGAATTAATTGAAGCCGATCAGCAACAATACATTAAGTTTGATGCTTTTTTTGCAAATGTAATGTTTCACGAAGTAGCTCATGGTTTAGGCATTAAAAAAACCATTACCGGAAAAGGTTTTGTACGTGCGGCATTGAAAGAACAGTATAGCTGGTTAGAAGAAGGCAAAGCCGATATTTTAGGCTTATATATGGTAACAGGCTTACTTAAAAAGGGGGAGTTGAAAGGTGACATAAAAGATTATTACACCACATTTATGGCTGGTATTTTACGTTCTGTTCGCTTCGGCGTTTCTGAGGCGCATGGAAAAGCCAATATGCAATGCTTTAATTATTTCCAGGAGAAAGGTGCTTTTGAGCGTACCGCTAAAGGTACTTACAAGGTAAACTTCGAAAAATTTGCAACTGCCATGAACGATTTAAGTGCATTCATTCTTACCCTTCAGGGTAACGGTGATAAAGTTGCGGTAGAAAAAGCACAAAAAGAAAAAGCAGTTATTCATACAGAACTTCAAACAGATCTGGACCGGTTGACCAAAAAGAATATTCCGGTTGATGTTGTTTTCGAACAAGGCGTTGATGTACTTGGGGTAAAATAAAAGATTTCTTTTACGAGGAATTAAAGGCCATAGATATGCAGGTGTAAGCTTGCTTGTCTGTGGCTTTTTTGTGTTTTTGCTTAAGTGGCTACCATTGACGCTATTTTACAAATTATTATTAATCAGCGCTTTAACTGCTTTCGCATTCCCACCCAGTTAGGCTACAGCACCGTATCCCCGTTCAACTTAAATCGGCCTAACAAATTTTTGGGAATCCACAGGCCAAGCCCAAACAGAAACTTCAATACAAAAATTTTCAGCCGACACTTTTGTTTCTTTTGGTGCCAAAAGAAAAAGGCCTGTCCGGCTAGGACTAATAAACCACCCCGTCCTGCGGACACCCCTCTGAAAGAGGAGAATCACATATTGAACAAGACCAATAATTAAATGTCATTTATATGGATTTTTGCACAATAAATTAACCCTCAGGATGACGATCGCGTTAAATCATATTTTTAGCAGTATGCTTCTCGATTAACATTATACRAAGAGGCTAAATAAAGACTTATGTATTACTTAGAGCTGTTGCAAAGCTTGTTTTACAGTGTCTTTGTTGGGCTTAGAAACGGGTATCTTTTCTCCAGAGGTTAAGAGTAAAATACCACCGTCTTCCTTTAACCAGCTTTTTACATATTTTGGATTTACTAAATGGCTTTGGTGAGTTCTTAAGAATCCGCTGGGGCGCAGTAAATCTGCATATTCTTTAAGTGATTTAGAAACCAATATTTTTTCATTACTTGAAAGGAAGAAGCGGGTATAAGTATTGTCTGCCTCGCAACGTATAATTTCTGATAAAGCAACATACCTTATTTCGCTTTGCATCTGTAGGGCAATCTTGCTAACATTGGTTTCGGGCTTTTTTAGTTGCTGCAGTAAAAAATCAAGCTGTAGATTTTGTATTTGTGTTATCAGTTTATGTTCAGCTTTATTTACCGCGTTTATCAATTCTTCAATATCAATGGGTTTTAAAAGATAATCTAAGGCAGCAAATTTTACTGCTTGTATCCCATATTKATCGTAAGCGGTAACAAAAATAACTTCGAAATTACGTGTTGGAAGCAGTTTTAGTACATCAAAACCTGTTTGCTCGCCCATTTGAATATCCAGAAATACTAAATCAGGTGAATATTTTTCAATAATGCCAACCGCATCGTTAATATTTTGCGCTGTTGCCATTATGGTTACCTGCGAACAGTGCTTTTCTAACAAAGTCCGTAGGTTTTCTAAATTGGAAATTTCATCGTCTATTAAAATTGCCTTCATTATAATATTATAGCCAATCGGTTAATGTTAAACTTATTTTGGTGCCGTTTGTGCTTGGCTGTATGGCTAAAGTAAAGCGATTTTGCTTATAAATACTATTTAAGAGTGCTATTCTACTGTTACTTAATTGAAGACCTAAACCATTATTCTTTTTTTCTGTGTCAAATCCATTTCCATTATCGCTAATAGTTAACACCAAATCATTTGCTTGCTTGGTAAATGTGATTACAATTTTTCCATCGGTAGCTTTTTTCGAAATGCCGTGTTTCACCGCATTTTCTACAAAAGGTTGTAGCAGCATGCTGGGTATTTCTACGTTATCCAGGTCTAAGTTTTCTGAACGGTTAATTTCGTACTTAAAACCAAACCGCAATTGCTCCATTTGCAGGTAATCGTCTAATAAAGTTTTTTCTTGTGATAAACTGATCAATTCTTTATCATCAAGCACATTACGGGTTAAGCGGGCAAACTTAGACAGGTATTTGTTGGCATTGTCTATTTCGTTTTTGTTCATTAAATTTTGAATGCCAGAAAGTGCGTTAAATAAAAAATGAGGGTTTAACTGGGAACGAATGGAGTTAAGCTGAAGCTTTGCCGTGTTTTTTTGCTGCTCTTGTTCTACAATCTTTTTTTTGTTTCTTCTTTTGATCGCGTGAAGTATCAGTAAAAAATTTAAACCAATAACAAATGTTGCCATTAAAGCATAACTATAAAGTTCTTTTTTGGTGTAGCTTTCTTCGGCTAAAGTGATAGCAAGCGTATGGCGGGTTACGTATTTTTCGGTTTCTTTTGGTGAAATATCGCAATCAAAGCAACTGGTCCATTTAATTGATGGCTGAATAATAATTTCATACTCGCCCGACTTTTTGAAAATGTTTTTATCAATTTCTATAAAAGGTAGTTGCTCATGATCTTCACTTATGATGCCACCATATCGCCAGGTAGTTGATTCGAAAATGATTTTATTGGTTTTTTTGTCTTTTATTGAGGTATAGTAAAGATAATCAATATCCGATTTGTCTTTAACGATGGTTAGCTGCAGATCTTTTTCAGTGAAAGTAAAGTTTGTGCTCCCTTTTGGGTCTTTTACCCAGCTGGTGCTATAGACCTGATCGCTTTTGCTCAGCATTGAAAAAGATAGGATTTTTGCTCTCGGTATCGACTTTCCGTAAAAAACAGCTTTATCGATATCCTGCGGTTTATCTATACTATAAACAAGTGTGGTAWCCGTTTTATCTTTTACAGGGAAAATGCCCAGTGTTGTCGAACTGAACAGTTCTTCATCTCCTTCTGCGTGTGTATCTTTCAGCTGCGCCATGTTAATCGGCTTATTGAGCGCAATGGGTTTGTTATCTGCCAAAATGGTGTACCGATAGTGCTGTATATTAATATTCTTTCTAAAATTAATCGAGATACTTACATGGTTTACATCAGGTAAGTAATTAAAGGATGTGCGGGGTTGATTGGGAAATCCAATAGCATAAAAAACGTTTCTGGCTCCACTATCTACATGCATGAGCAATTTTCCTCCAGCAGCAATGTTATTAGAAAAATTAATGCCTTTTTGCGCATATGCGGCAGATAAGGAAATAAAGAGGCTGAGCAATATGAGGGTCGTCTTTTTCATAAGGTTAAGTTTAATTTTCATCAAACTTGTAGCAATAATAGCAAAACTAAAACCATAAAACAGGAAAGGTGGTGTTTGAAATAGTAGAGGTATTGTTTTGCGCAGTATTTGAATGTTCACAGTGAAGAATAAGCCGACTCGGGACTTTTTCACTTTCCCTGTAACCTTTTCAAAAAACGGTCGTCTTACTTATAACTAAACAAGCGGAAACCTTTCGTTTCCGGGCTAAACTTTAAAATAAGCAAGCAATTAAATTGAAAGCGCATGTACATGCGGTATAGAAATCTTTTTGCCTATTTTTTTAAGAATAAATACCTAAAAATGAAAACATTATACAGAATATCACTTATCGTTACTTTCCTTTTTACCGTTACAGTTGGTTTTGCGCAAACAAATCCTAAACCGAACATTAGTGGGGTAATTTTAGATGAAACCAAAAAACCTGCAGATTACGTTACTGTTGTGCTCTTTAAAGCTTCCGATTCGAGTGTGGTTAAAACGGCATTTACCGATCCAAACGGAGCATTTAATTTTAATGTTTCGGGTAAGGGGAGTTATTTTTATAAAGCCAGTAACATGGGTTACAAAACACTTAAAAGTAAAACCATCGTTTTAACAGAAGATAATCAAAAGGTAGATTTCGGATCGGCTCAGCTTACCGCAAGCACTCAAAATTTAAAAGAAGTGAATGTAGCTGTAACTAAACCATTAATCGAAAGAAAAATGGATAAGATCGTGATGAATGTTTCCAATAGTTCGATTATGACAGGTTCTACTGCGCTGGAAGTTTTGCAAAAAGCACCAGGCGTAACGGTAGATCAGAATGATAAGATCTCGATGATGGGTAAACAAGGCGTGCTAATTCAACTGGATGGAAAACAGACCTACATGAGCAGTGCCGATGTGGCGAATCTACTGCGTAACATGCAGAGCTCGGAGATTGAGAGCATTGAACTGATTACCAATCCGTCTTCAAAATACGATGCCTCTGGCAACTCGGGAATTATCAACATCAAAACGAAGAAAAACAAAAATGGCGGAAGCAATGGCAGTATAAGCGGAACAGCCGGTTATGGCAAAAACTTTAGGGGAAATGCCGGTTTAAACCTAAACCACAGAACGCAAAAATTAAACCTTTTCGGTAATTACAATTATGGAAGAAATGAGCGCGATAACCTCATTGCCATCGACCGTATTTCGAACGGAACACCAGATACTTATTTTATGCAGGTGGGTACCAGCCATAGAAAGCAACAGAACAATAACTTTAAAGCAGGTATAGATTACTTTATTGATAAAAAGAACACGATTGGTGTATTGGTAAACGGCTACTTTAACCATGGAAATGAAACTACGGTAAACAATACTTTAATTGGCCCATCTTTTAACCAGGTAGATTCGAGCCTCATAACCAACTCATTGCAGGCA
>NZ_JBFTQI010000170.1:0-8916 GCF_056398925.1 Pedobacter sp. 01T416_2 | reverse complement strand
TGTTGAGCCTGTCGAAACACCTTAAAGCGTATTTAAGGAGGTCCTTCGACAAACTCAGGATGACAAATCTATATTTATGATACAACCTCCTTTCTAAACAGATTCTGAAACAAGTTCAGAATGACGATCTTGTTTTTAATGAAATTTAAACAGCTCCTCAGTGTATTCGGAAATACCTTTTTTTACTTTACAGTTATTTGATGTGTTCTTTTATAAATACCTGAGGGTTATAAAACCGTTCGTTCAGTTGTTTATTATTAAAAGTTAGCCAGCTTGCACAGCCATAATCATCAAATTTTTTTCTGATCTCTAAATGAAGGTGATGGTAATCGCCCCCATACTTTTTACTTTCCAGAGGCGTAAATAACCTGGCCAGTTTGGTGTTTTGATCAACATTCTGGCCATTGCTTACATAAACTTCTTTCAGGTGTTTATAAGTGGTAAACATGGTTAAGCCATTTGGTAATTTATGTTTTAGCACAACTGTACGTTGGTTTTCACCCAAATGGACAGAGCATACTATTCCATTAGCCATGGCGTAAACATTAACCAGTTTCGCTTTAGGTTGTGCAGGATTAATATCAATAGCCGTGTGGATGTGGCCTTTAACATAACTATCTCTATGATCGCCAAAAATGCTGATGATTTTAATGTTGTTTATTCTCTTACGGTTAGTTACGTCAAAAGGAAGAAACCAGTTATCGGCTGTTTTTGCTGGAGCAGTATCGGTATAATATGGTTTCCATCGATCGCGATCTTTTTCAATCGTAGGTGTTTCGAATAAAAGTGTCGATAAAAAGATAAATACTAATGTTTTCATGCTAAAGATTTATAAAGCAAGATAATGATTTTATCGATATAAACTATTTTTATAGTTTAAAATAAATGGATCGTTATTGCGGGAAGGAACGATGGCGATATGATCTCATAGAAAGATCGTCATCTCGACTGAAGCAAAGCGAAATGGAGAGATCTATCTTTTAGATTTCTCGACTGCGCTGCACTCCGCTCGAAATGACGATCCTTAATGATGTTATTTTTTCGTGCAGTCAGATGGTAGCATCTGACTGCACATCAATTACAGCATTACATCTTCCTTCAAAGCCTCTGCTGCTGGATTAACCAAGGTACCAATCAATTCCGGAACAGGAACATCAGTACTTTCGCTATAACCGTGGGTTAACAACCTTACGCGGTTAATACAAACCCTGATAAATTCGGGCACAAACAGGTCAAATTTTTCGAATTTTGGAGCCAATTCTTGGTTTTCCTGTTGAAATTCTAAAATTACATCTGCCACCTGACGCCAGAAATGTTTTTCATCCAATCCTACATAACTGTAGAAAATGTTGCCGAGGTATCTGAAAACAGCATCAAAGATCCCTGAGAGGATAAATAAAGGGGCTAATTCATCATTAATCTCCCTTAAAACGTCTACCAGATCATTCGGTAATTTGGCTTTCGATTCTTCTGTGAGTACAATTTCTTCAACAAAATCTTTAATAATAATGCGCTCGGGTACGCCGTTTTTCATTACCAAAATGGTGTTTTCGCCATGCGGACTAAAGAAAAAAGCATGTTTGTAAAAAATCCTTAATACAGGTTTTAAATACGCAGACAGATAGGCATTTAACCAGCTTTCTGCATCCAGGCCAGATTTTTCTATCAAAGCCTCAACCATGCTTTTCCCATTGTCATCTACATAAAGCAGACTCGCCATGGTCATGATGTTTTCGCCTTCCAGCAAATAATTTTCGGCACTCTCACGCCAAATCGCCCCTAAAAATTCCTGATACTGATATGGAGAATCCGGAATTTCACTGTATTGTGGATGGGTATAAGCTACTGTTGCCACTTCACCCAAAAGCACCACACGGGCCTGTTTTAAATACTCATCGCCCTGAAGCATGTCTTTTGCCCACTGGGTTACTTTTGGTGCAATAGCCAGTTTTTTAGGTGAAAGTCCCCTGAAAATGGAGGTGTTTAAAATAGAGATAGCCGTTTTTACATAATGTTTTTTRGGCTCACTTACATTAAAGAAGGTACGTATACTGTTTTGACACATGTATTCATCATTGCCTAAACCGACAGGGACTATTAAATTATGCGCAATATCGTGTGCCAGTTGTAATACGATTTTATTGTTCCACTGCCATTCGTGCACAGGGATGAAGAAATAATCTTCAGGTGGTAACTGCTGTTGAATTAATACCTGATTAAAATCGTGAACCTGCTTTAAGCTGAGTTCTTCATTATAAAAAGAAAATGAAGAAATACTTTCGATACTTTTAAATTCTGCCCTTGTTTTATGTACCGCTAACCAAGCCAATTGGGTTCTTTGAGCAGCTTCTGGCGCGTATTTACCTTGATCGCTGTGGTTAAAGCCGATCCGTCCTTTATTGATGGTAGCCCAGGGATGTCCATCCATTTGATGTTCGATGGTTTGGTAATCAGCATTGGCTAATTCATCAGCGGTTAACCTGCCTTTTTGATGAATGTAGGCATCGGCGTATAAGGTATTTAGGGTTTCTTCTACGAAATGGGCAAGTGTAAAGGGTTTAATGCCAAAAGTTTGCTGTAGTTCGGTATAAAATGCAGGAGCGTTGTTTACGGCTACACTTTCGCCATTTACAAATTTTTTGATGCTTTGTTTATCTATGTGCAGGTAATCTAAAGCACGTTGTTGCCCTGAAAAGGTATAATAAATATCTTCAGAATCTGTAGCGAGACGGAAATCAGAATTTCCTTGTTCGTTGGTACTGATCAATGTTGGCTCAGCTAATTTTTCGTGCATGAGCTCCACTATCGATTTTGCAATATAATTGCGGTTTACTTTATCCCAAATTTCTTTGTTTAAGGGTTTTATGTGATTGAAGTTGTTGTAATTCATGGTATTTAGTATTTTAAATATTGGGTTGGTCCAGATTTGTAATCTGGACTTTTTGTGCTCCGGATTTTAAATCCGGTTCTCTATAGTCTGGATTACAAATCCCCGACCATCAATATTAATTTAATCTTCAGATAATTGCAGCGCTGCGTTAGATAATTCATTTTCCTGTATTTCATCTGTTACGCTAAACTGCTGGAAAGCAATCCGTTTTTCTACCGGATAAATTTCGAAGCCTAAAATGGCATTGATAATGGATGCATTGCGATAGGCACCCATGCCCAAATCAGGTGTTACGAAACCGTGGGTATGCAGTTCTACATTTTGAACAAAGATTTCATTTCCATTTACATCAATAGCATAGTTGCGGTGTACTTGAAAAAGTCCGTCGGCATTACGTGCAATGCGATCGTTTATCCCTGATAAGAAACCAGGCTCATTATATTTGTAACCAGTTGCCAACACCACAAAATCAGTATCAACAGCAAAATCCTTTTCACTTTCGGTATGATAAAAATCGAGCTGATATTTTCCGTCGGCGTTTACTGTTAAATTGTTCAGTTGACAGTTAGGCATCAATTCAGCATTTACCTTTTCGCCATCAACACTCAATTCGTACAGTTTATCAAAAATCTGGTTAATCAGTTCGAAGTTTATGCCTTTAAACAGCGAATTTTGTTTTCCTAAAAGCTGTTTGCGTTTGGCATCACTCAGATTATAAAAGTGGTCTACATATTCGGGAGAAGTGAGCTCCAATGTTAATTTCGAATACTCCATCGGGAAAAAGCGATCAGGCCGGGTAAACCATTTTAATTTCAGTCCATTCTCCGTTTCAGGCAATAAATCGTAAAAAATCTCGGCGGCACTTTGTCCTGAGCCAATAATCGTTACGGTTTTTTGCTGCAGCAGCGTAGATTTAAACTTTAAATATGCTGAAGAATGTATGGCATTTTTATGCTCAGCTGGCCTAATAAAACCAGGTACTTTTGGTGCAGTTCCCGTTCCGAGCACTATTTTTTTAGTGAAAATGGTTTCACTGGTTCCGCTTGATTGATCAACTTTTTCTACCTGATAAACACCATCAGCGTAATTTACACTGATTACTTTCTGTCCGAAATGGCARTTTTGCAGATGATTGATAGCCCATTTACAATAAGCATTATATTCCTTTCGTAATACAAAAAAATCTTCTCTGATATAGAATTTATATAGGCGATCTGTTTGTTTAAGGTAGTTTAAAAAGCTGTACGGACTGGTTGGGTCGGCCATGGTTACCAGATCAGCCATAAAGGGGACCTGTAAAGTGGCATCGCTTAACATCATGCCAGGGTGCCAGTTAAATTCGCTCTCCTGATCCAAAAATAAAGTCGTTAAGCTACTGATAGGGGCACACAATGCAGCTAATCCCAGGTTGAACGGACCTATACCGATCCCTACAATGTCGTATATTTTTTGATTTTGCATTTAAATTTCCTCCGTTTCAAATTCTGATGATTTAGCCATGGCATATGCCTTCGCCTCAGGGAATTTTTCCCAGTACCAATCGCGGTGGCAAAAGGTAAGATTGGCCATTTTGTAAGGCATCTGGATCACTTTCTCCAATTTGAAGCCCAATCTGGTTACAAAAATGTGCATCGCGCGACTTTCAACAGCTGCTTCGCCAATGCATTTACCTACTTCAGGTTGTTCGAAAATGAAATCCATTAATGCCTGACCGGTTTCGAAGCTGAATTTTTTATCTTTATCCGTTGGCGCAATCAGCAAATGTGCACCATAATCGGTCGTTAAAGCTTCGTAGCAGGCACCTACACCATCGCGCATTGGCCAGTAGGGCTCTATGGTAAAAGTGGGTTCGCCATTTATTTCGCCTATAAAACTGTGCGATGAATCGTTTGGCAATAAAGTTCTATAGAATAGCTCTAAACCTCTAATCGGTCCATCCATCTTCCAGATCGGTTTTGCATGTTCCTGGTTAAACCAATCGTGAACCATTTCCAGATCCTGGTCGATATTAAACGGCCGGATGTTGATCGTTACATTTTCTTTAGGGAAAAATCTGCTGTACAACACATCTTTCGTTTGCGGCTTGATCAGGTTTTCGGAGAAGAAATATTTAGATAAAGGATTGGGGAACTCACGGTAAATAGCCGGATTATCGATAGGCGCACTGGCCTCGTCGATATTGCAGAGATTGGTAAGCAGGTTACCTTTTACCTCCCAGCTGCGACGGTTGATGATATAATCAACCAAACCTGTAGTATCGCTGTTTTCGAATTGTTTAAACTCCAGATAAACGAGATCGATCAAGGTTTTTTCATCGGCGAGATTGTTGCTTGCAATGGCATTTACCACACCTAAAATATTGTTGATGAGCAGGTAATAGGTGAGCTTAGGGATAATGTATTCGTTCGGTACAATCGAACCGCTTTCTGCAGCAATACCAGGAGATACTTTTTCTAATACCTCGGCTTTAGCATCACTAAAGAAAAAGCCCTGATTATCCCTGAAATAAAGTTTTGCAGGATAATAATCTTTATCCAGTTCTACCATCACATTTTGCTGATGGAACTCAAAAGCCATCCCAAAATTGTTGTAAAGTCCAACAATCGGTGCAACACAAAGGTGCAGGTATTGTTTAAACCAGTTTACTGCAGTATAGGCAACCGTTTTATTTTTGCTGATCGCTGCTTCTTCAATGATGTTTACAATTCTTGGTTTTTGCCCCAGTAAAGCATCCTGACAAAGTGCTGCCAAAAGCGTTACATTTTTCTCGGCTCCTTCTCCCTTAAAAGGATTTTGCCTGATACTGATGTTGAAACCATTAATGGCTTCGCCTTTATAATTTACGGAGATAAATGCAGGGTCGGTAATGAATTCAATTTCAGGGAACTCGGCTTTGGCCGCTTTGCCGTATTCGGTTTTTAAAAGTTTACTTACATCATAGCCACGGTGAAGCTCTCTAACCAGGTTAACCCTTTGCGAGTTGGTTATTTTTACGTGTAACGAAAATTTAAGCATCCAATCGCTCGATGCATTGTAAACTGTCCTCACCGAAGATGTTGGTGTATAGAATTCTCCAAAATGCCCAAGATAGAATAGCAGCTTTTCTTCCTGCATCGCTTTTACTGTAGGAAGGGTAAGCAGATATTCTGCCTCCCAGGGGTGCATGGGTACCACTTTATGGTCTGGGTGTTGATCGAGTAAATGAATGATTTCAGCATGGTTGCTATCTAACAATTCAATTCTGAAAAGATCCGTCATGTCAAAACCTTCCGCATTTTTCTCAACAATATTTTCTGCTGAGATCAGGAAATAGGCCAGTTGGAAACGACCCTGGGTTTCTGGTGAATATTTAAAAAGCTCTTCTTTATTGTTAAAGCCAGATCTCCCTTTAGGAAGTGGATGTGCATTGTGACCTAAAAACAAAGATTGCTCTGCCTCAATAAAATTCATTTTAGCAAAATTTGCAGGCCTGCCATTCTGTTTGAAGAACGATAAAAATGCTTCAAGATTTTCTACACTGTTGGCTAAACGTTGTTTTACCAGATTAGCATCAACATCAGGAAATTCTTTAGCACTGAACTGGATGGCCAGTTCCATAAACCTGTAAATACTGATCGGATTGACGACATCTGTAGCAACATCACGTTCGACTATCGGGAAATTAAATACGTGCCTGCCACTGTCGGCATAAAATTTTAAAGGCGCATACACTTCGAAACCAATGGCCGTAAAATCGAACCGGATATGCAGGCGATCCGTAGTGGTAGTCAAATAGTTTGCTAAAGACTCATCATATTTAGGTGTACCTATATAACGGCTCCAGTTGTTAAATTCTCTGCAATAACTGTTTAGAAGTGCATTAAAGTTAGTTTCTTCTGAAATCTGCTGAAACCTGATTGAGTCTAACGTATTCGTTTCCATGTTTTTTAATAATTTTAATAATGTTTTCAATATCGCTGATGGTAGTAAGCGGGTTAAGTAGGGTAAATTTGAGGTAGAATTGATGGTTAATCTTGGTGCCGGCAACTAAAGCCTTCCCTTGATTAAACATCGCTTTTTTGATGTACTGGTTCATGGCACAAACATCTAAGCGTACGTTTTTTGGTCGGTAACGGAAAACCAATGCACTGATATCTGATTCGTTCATCAGCTCAAAATCACTATCTGAGTGCAAGAGATCAGCAATTTTGGCTGCGGTTTCGATAATGGTGTCAAAATAACCACCCAATTTGTTCCTGCCCATCATCCTTAGTGTAAACCAGAGTTTTAAAGCGTCAAAGCGTCGGGTGGTTTGTATCGATTTGTTTACCTGGTTGGGTAAACCATCCTCATCATGATCTTTTGGATTTAAATAATCGGCATGGTGCGTAATCAGGTTGAAAAAGTTTTTATCGCGTACGAGGAAACCGCTGCTGCTTACCGGCTGGAAGAAAGATTTATGGTAATCAACCGTAACCGAGTGGGCCARTTCGATCCCGTTCAACAAACTGCGGTACTTATCCGTTAGCAGTAAGCCGCAACCATAAGCGGCATCGATGTGGAACCAGGTATTGTATTTTTTGCTGATAGAAGCAAGTTCTTTCAGCGGATCAACATTTCCGAAATCGGTAGTTCCTGCTGTGCCTACAATGGCAATAGGGATGTTGCCCTGATTAATTTCCCGTTTAATGGCATCTTCCAATAAAACGGTATTCATCCTAAAGCTGCGGTCGGTTTTGATCTTGATTACCGATTTTTCGCCTAAACCTAAAAGGGAAGCATTTTTCTGAATACTGAAGTGCGCTTTTTCAGAAACAAAAATCCTAAAACGAGCTGCTTCCTGGGGCAATCCATCTACTTTAATGTTGTGGTTTAGTGCCGTGATGGAATAATGATCACGGGCCAATAAAAGCCCCATTAAATTGCTCTGGGTGCCCCCGCTGGTAAAAATGCCATCCGCTTTTTTGTTGTAACCGATCTGGTCGCAGGTCCATTCGATCAGCTTTTGTTCGATTAGTGTTCCGCCTGCACTTTGGTCCCAGGTATCGATTGATGAGTTGATGGCCGAAATCATGACTTCGGCAGCGACAGCGGGAATCACAATCGGACAGTTTAAGTGTGCAATGTAGGCAGGGTGGTGAAAGGCAACCGCATGGCTGGTGTAAAGCTGTTCAACTTCTTTAAGCAAAGCATCGTAATTGTCGTGCGTTTTTTCAAATTCGATCGAATCAAACAGCGGTCTTAATTTCGATGGCGATACACCACTAAAGGGCTGTTGATTGTTGCCGAGGAATTTTTTTACCGCCTGGGTAACTTTTCCTATTGCATGCAGGTACTCTACTTCATTTTCGTGGTGAAAGATTTCCTTGGTTGGACTTTCCGTAAGGAAATCAATAAGTTCATGTTTTTCGAGGTCTGATGTAAACATTAGTTTTTCAATTTTTCAAAAGATTAAGGTTAAATGGCAATAAAATTACTAGGCATATCAATGCCGAGATTTTCAAATAATACTTGGTTCTGAGCAGCTTAAATTAGTGAGCGGTTTCGACTATAATTCCGGTTGCTAAGGTATATTTTTATTTAGATTGATTAAAAATAATATTTAAAATATTTTTAACATATTGTTAGTAAGTTGTTTGCTGGCTGATGCTTAACCGTTTTAGTATAGCGTGGAACAAAAAAATAAAATATTTTATTTGGATTTAATCTAAATAAATGATTGCTTTGCGCAAAAAAATAATAATCATTGATGAAACCATCATGATTTTCAATATCACAACGGTATGACTAAATCATGATAGTTTCATTACCATTAAAACCAAATTTATACGGATGAAAAATCTATACTTAATTGCAATCCTTGTCTGTGGATTTATCTTAACGGGCAAAGCTCAAACCGTTACCGGAAAGGTAATAGGCGAAACCGCTCCGCTTGCTGGGGCAAATATTAAAGTTGAAGGCAAAAATGCTTCGGCTATAACAGCTGCTGATGGTAGCTTTGAATTAAAGTTAACCGAAGGTTCTTTCAAATTACAGGTGAGTTATGT
>NZ_JBFTQI010000169.1:0-8943 GCF_056398925.1 Pedobacter sp. 01T416_2 | reverse complement strand
ATCCGGCTCACCCCTCTTGTATTCCGGCAATATAAAATCAGCTGCACTTGTGGGTATATTCCCTATTAATTTCCATGTTCCACTTTTAATTGCAGGCAAGATTCCTGCAATCAAAAGTGGACATAAGATAAGTTCTTTATCTATGATTTCGCTACCCAATTGTAATGATATAGAAGACCTGATATTATAAACCATAATCATCGTGGCATATTGAGTATCAGGCATAAATTCCAAGAGATTAACACACTTTACATATGCAAAACCAAGATTATTGGGTAGACCAATCTGATAAATATCTCCACTTTTAACTTTCACTCTTGCCATTTTATATTAAATAATAGTTTGCTTCATGACATAGCCAAATTTGGCTATTACAATAATTTTATTTCTCTTTAAGAATTTTAATTCTAATTATCTTACTATCCCAATGCCCATATGGCAAATGGCCTGAATATCAATCCCCAATTTTGTTTTAACAATACTAAAGATTTTTTACTCAAAATATTACTATATTCTCTTCAATCCTTAATTAGTTAAAAATTTAACTGCATCTTGGTAATATTTTAAAATATTTGGATTATGTAAACCTATACTGTTTATTGTATTTTCTAAATTTTTAATTCCACCGGCTCCATCAATCATGAGCTGCTCTACACCCCTCGCTGCCCCTCTCCCAGCAATACCTACGTGGACTCCGATAATTGAAACAAATCTTTCTCCATGCTGCGCTGTTCGCAAACTTAAATTTTTAGTCATTCCCCAATAAACCCCACCATTTTTCGTTATGGCTTTGTAAACAGTATAGAGTACTGGAGAAGCGCTTTTAGAACCGCTAAGTGCAACTCTTACTCCGTTTATCGTTTTCCCTGCATTTCCTACCCCTCCTAAACTGATCACAGGCGCATCGCCATAATCAATATACCCCAAAAAATCTCCTTTGAGAAGGCTACTAACCCTTTTTTTGGCGCCTTCATCATAAAAGTAATCCCAAATTTTCTCCCCAACACTTTTCTGACCAACAAAGTAAGCAGTACTTTCTCCACTTACACCATTCTTAGTTACAGCTTTCCCTTGTCCATCTCTGTAATAGAATCCGGTAGAAATGTAACCATCTTTATCAGCATTCAGTGCCCTAGTACCTGTATTATCATAAAAAGCCTGTGATGCAGAAGCATAGTCCTGAGCCCAACCATTCATTCCCCAAGTGCCATTCTCACTCATGGTTGCTGCGCCTCTCGTGAAACCTTCCAGATCGGACCCAAAGGCACTAAAGCCAGATGCGCCATCCCAAGATGCGCCATAACTCCTGGTATAGGAAAGTGCAGTATTCCAAAAATCAGCGTATTGTCCAGTTACTCCCCCAGCTGCCTTATCCCCCAACGGATCATTGAAGATCAACGGGCTGTTCAGTGCATACTGGTAAACCGTCATGCTTTCACTCGCCTCCGCCATCGGATCAGCCGATACAAACCTGCCCAATGCCGCATCGTACATCCGGTAAAACGTCTGCTGCAGATCCGGCAGATCTCCAAAGTCGTCCTGCCATTCGCTGCCACCGTTGTACAGGTTTTTGTTTGCCGCCGTCGGCATCACGCTTCCCGGCATTGTCAGTCCAAACGGATAATAACTGTTCTCCTGCCTTACCACGGCCACCCCGCCCTGCTCCTCAAAGCTCACCCTCACATTGCCCTGCTGGTCCTTGATCATATACTCCAGCTTCAGCGTACCGTTGCTGTTGCGGACCCTGCCCTCTGCCATACCAAAATAGGACAGCACATTATCCTCGTAAACAAAACCTCCGATGTAATCGGTGGTCTTCACCAGGTTATTGTTATCGAAGGCCTGCTTGCGGATCAGCCCTCCGCCTGCATCGTAGGTATAGGCAATATACCGCCCTGTTGCAGTATTTATCGTTACCTTATCGGTACGGTTCAGTATATTATAGTCAAGGCTGATGCCCTTCTTCGCATCACCGGTCATATTGCCCGCGGCATCATAAGCGTAACCTGCTCCCGAACCGGTCAGGTTCTTGAAACCAAAGATACCATAGGCCCCACCTGTTCCATCGCTTACATTGCTGAGTTGGTTTCCGTCGTAACTATAGTTCAGGTCGTCAACTGCAGTTATGCTGCCGCTCAATATCGCATTGCGCTGTAAAGTTAAGATATTTCCGTTAAGGTCATAACTGATGTTCTTTTCATCAAAAGCTCCATTACCGTCCCAGGCACCGCCACCGCTGCGCTCTGCATAAACAGCCGCATTCAAACGCATCAGCTTATCATAAACAAACCTATAACTCCTTTCGTTCCCCGTGGCCACGCCCAGTGCATTGACTTTCCACTTTACCGCAGATAGCATCCCATTGAAATAACCGCTACTACCGATGTCCCCATCTCCCTGACTGTACAACAGGTCCATCCCGAACACATCATTGTAATCATCGTTCCGCTCATCTACGCTCAGGCTACTGTTATTGATACTGGTCATCTGCCCCTGGATGTTGTAACGGTAATCTACAGACTGCAGGTAACTTCCGCCACCGTTGGTACTGTGCAGCTTACGGTCCACCAACTGTCCAAGTTCATTGTATTCATAAGCACCCACCCTTACCGCAGTTCCCCAATTATGGGACTCATCCACCGTTTTGAGCCTGTCCCTGTGGTCATAACCATATTCGGTCTGCACAACGGTCGTTACCGAGGCTACCTGCACCGTTCTCGCCCTGACTGCCTTGCCGGTAAAGCCCAGAACGGTCGTACTTGTACTGCTCACTGCTGTATTCAGTTGGTTGTTGCTCTGGCTCTGGACCACTCTTCCTTTCGCATCGTAGAACATCACAGCGGTCAGCCAGACATTGGAAAGACCGCTGCCCACAGTGCGTTTTCTCACTACCGTCGGCATTCCGCTAATATAGGCAGCCTGTGCGCCTTCTCCGCCCATGCCCTGGTTCTGATAGGTATAATCGGCCGAACCATTGCCGTCAAGATCGTAATCATCATAATAACTGTAGGCCAAAGGCTCAATCTCCAAGTTCGGGAAACAGTTATTGGTATAATAACCGTTTGCCCCATCCCCGTTCCGTTCCTCGGCCGTATTGACCGAAAAATCCAGACCGTTCACCAGCCCTTGCATCGACGACCTTGTGGTATAACTGCTGTTATGGTAAATACCCTGCATCACCGGGGTGTTACGGCTGTCATATTTGATATAGTTCCATTTCTGCTGTGACCTCAGGTTTGCATCCTGGGCAAGCACGACCCTGTCAAAAGGATCGTACACCAGGTAACTGGTGCCGCCTCCCGGAACCGTCCGTTCAACCTGCCTGCCCCTGTCATCATAAACATAAACAAAGAGTAGTTTCTGTATTTCTGCCTGCTGAAGACTGTAGTTCCCATAACTGGCCATAAGTGCTACAGCCTTGGGCGGCACCACAAAAACCAATTGACCCAGATCGTCGTAAACATAATAGGTCTCCACCCATGTTACGCCTCCCTGGTCCAAAAGCTGCTTTTTTAGCACCGTTTTCCCGTTATTGTCGGTATAGACCATAATCTGACCGTTTTCTCCATCAGTTGCCCCGTTTACAGAGAGCGTGCCCGCATCAAAGATACCATTGGCCGACCCGTCCGCATTCCATCTCCGGACGGTTTCGCTGGAAAGGTTCGTCCGGTAGGTAAAACCTGTCTGGTGCTGACCAGGCTGAAAACCGCTGCCAAAAGACCCTGCCTGAAGCACCCGCTGCAATGGGCTGTTATCAAAAAGCTGCTGACTGTATGGGTTTGCATCAACCGCCGTTTTTTGCCCCGTAGTTGCATAAAAACCGGACTGCTCTGAGCTTGCATTCGTCCTGAATGCCCCGCCCGCATTTGATGAGGCATAGGGCAGGTAACTAATGCTCTGCCTCCCAAGGTTGTCGTATACAACAGGTTGGACAATGTCTTTTCCACCAGGGCTCGCCCCCACGGCGACAGACAGAACAGGCCTGCCCAGACCATCAAAATAGGTACGCGACGTAGTCCGGTCTGCTACAGGGAGCGCAAAGACCTGAACGTCTGTACTTATTCCCGGCACCTTTACTACATCCTCCTGGATGTAGCTCCGGTTTTGCCCAAAAACAGAGCCAACCAAAGAAATTAATGCCAAAAATATTGTAGTAAATATATACTGTGTTCTCATGATCGTATTCTTTTTGACCTTGTTATTCAATTTCGTTAGGTATGCATGTTGCATTAGTATCCAGATAGAAGCTAATGGAGTACTTTCCTGTAAGATTTAATCCATTAAAATAATATTGATTTGAAGTTGGCATAGACGCCCGACAATCCTCAACTAAACCAGTATTTGGGGTCGAATAAGCATGGTAGCCAACAGCCTTGTATCCGGATGGATTTGACGAGGAGTATTGTCCACTTGCAGCAAGCTTCAAATCGTATACTCCAGGCTCTACTGTTGACATGCCAGTAGCAAGATCAGCAGCATTAAAAACGTATTTAATCACCGAATTCTGAGAAAATGTCAACGTCATTGAACCAGCACCATAAACCTTTACCGGATCGGTAGAATTGCCCACGACAACTGTTTGGGTGGCACTAACGGTCCCAAATGGCTGCAGGGTTTTCGTAAACGTTACTACGTAACTTCCCGCGGCAGCATAGGTATGTGATAGCTCACCAAAAAGCTGGCTGGTCGATTGTGTACCGGTACCATCTCCGAAGTTCCAGGTATAGGAAATTCCCGCTGAATTCCAAGTAGTACCAGGGCTACCATCTATAAACGTATAGGGATAATTTACCAGCGGATTTTGATATCCCCCGATTTCAGCTTTAAAATTATCCTGATCTTCTTTTGATATATAGGTCTTTTTCAATACAATGTTTTTATCCTGATCCAACACATTCTTCAGCCTGAGGTATTTATCATATTGATAATACTCCGCAATTCCATTGGTATTCGTAGCGGAGGTCTTCAGAAAAGAATCTTTATCGTATCCAAAGCTGGATACCGTTGCATCGGCGGGATAAAAAATAATATCATCAATCAGCGCAGCGCTGGAACACTGGAAAGATAGCGTAAAGTTAGCCTGAAGGTTGGCAACAGGTACTTTTACCTGGTAGTACTTCCACTGTCCCCCGGTACTCGGGTATGGCAGGACGACGGCCTGTGTACCGCTTAGCGAAATATTGATGTTTCCTGAAACAGAAGTATTCATCCACAAAGAAAAAATGTAATACTTTCTACCGGCCAACTTTGTTATTGACCGGGAGAGCACATTATCAGCAGTTATATTGAAGGCATAATTTCCCGACCTTGGCTGTAAGACGAAACTGTTATTACTTGGATTAACACTGTAAGTAAAATTAGTTTCCAGATAATGAAATTCAAAGTTTTCGTAAGCGATCTCACCAATCCCGGCGTTCTCGAATACAGCTACAGGCTGAGAATTCAATTGATCGGTAACCACAGCCTTACGATTAATCCCATTCATTAGAACGGTTGTCGCGTTAGCATTTTTATCATAGTCAAGTATTTGCTGTTTATTAATATACCTTGAATCCTTCGAAAAGACACCGCCAGAAATAGATGAAGGTTGGAAATCGCTCACCCCGGCAGCGTTAAGAAAACTAAACTGGCTATCCGGCAGATCCAGACTCGGACGATAAGAAAACCCCCATGTTTTCAACCCGGTAAGAGATGCCGATATCGTCCGGTTTATGCCATTCCGCTCTAGCTGATTATAAGACTCCAACGGTATATTTATTCCTTGCTGTGAGAGGTTATATATCGATTGTACAAAGGGATCAGCTGAAGGAGAAGCACCATAATCCTTAATATATTTAAAAAAGGTCCTTGCGATACTTCCATCACTCAGCACCTGGTTTTTTGCTGTTACTTCCTTATGCGCTGAACTGCCATAGGTATAACTCGTTGTGGTATGATTCGCCTGGCTCAGTGATGGCGCATCGAAAACCGTATTGTCTTCCTGCACGGTTAAATTACCCACTCCAGAAAAAACAGTATATTTTGCATAAGCCATAGCGCCCGCATTTTCTTCAAATCTTAAGGCACCGATTACCAAAGGCGATCCAGTCCTGGCATAGTTGTAAACTGATTCCCTTACTTTGTTTCCATTCTCATCATACTGCGCAAGTTTTTTAAGAAGCCCTCTTTCAAAGTCATAATTTGTGTTCGGCGCGAAAGGGTAAGTATTTTTTTCATTGGTCATATAGCCACCGCTGACACAAGATGTTCTTCCAAAGTTATTTAGCGTTGGAAACCAGTCGCTGCCCCAGCTGGCATCCCAATTGGTAGCCGGCAGCAGGTACTCATAAAGAGAACTTCCTATTCCTGCTTTCGAAACTCGCACGTGACTGTAGAGTACCCCCGTTTCTTCCTGGGAGATATTTTCTTCCAACCGGATTACCGAGTTCTGTAGCATATATTCTGCTGTACCAGATCCATAAAACGGGGTAGTAAAAGATAACAAAGGCACATTTACAGGTTTTCCGCTAGACAGTCCAGTTGTCGGATCAACATAACTGTAGTTGGTGATAATATCGCCAGAAGGATTAGTTCCGTCTGTTGAACTGATTTTTTTGATTCGTAAACCACCGCCCTGTACTACCGTTCCGGCCGTTGCATCATAATAATCATTGGGTTCATATTCCAACCGGGTACTGCCTCCCGTATACCGTGAATATATCGTGGCGAGCGTACCGGCCATCATGGAAGACTGCGATACCGGCCTTACCGAACCTGGAATGTTATAACTAAATACCCCTGGATTCCCTCCCGGAATATTCCTGTAATGTTCATAGGCCGAACTGGATGGGTTTATGTAAACCTGAGGGAGCAAGGATGTTTCCGTACTCCCATTGTAATATCCCCAAACATCTACGGCCATCGATGCAGAGTCCGGAAGGTTTATATTTCGATTTTCAAGTAAGCCATTGTACCCTAAGGATAAAAGATCATTCTGACCAGCAGAAACATTCATCAAAAGTGAACGGTAAACATTGCCATTATTATTAGATTTGTAAAAGTCGTATTGAAAGACGCATTTTTTCCCCATTCCGGTAATAGAATCGATCAACGGAACATTCGAGGTCGGAGCATTATGGTAATAAAAATTTAAGCCCTGTTCATAAGCTACATCATCCCACCCACCATAGGTAACCCTGGAAAGGTTAATAGCAAAAGTCCAATTGGTAATGGCAAAAGGATATAATGTTGTATTGCTTGTTCCCTGACTGAGCGCAACCCGATCAGTCCCACCAGTAAAAGAAGGTTCAGTATAAAAAAAATCTAAACCAGCGCCTCCAATATCCTTTATACTTGTCAGCTTCCAGGCAGCAACATAACTGATTCCATTCTGGAACTGCTGGTACTCACGCTTAAAAAAATTGATCGCGTTTGGATTTGAAGAATTTGTAGCTTTCCTTGCTGTTTCTAAGGCGGCAAAAACATACTTTGTACCTGATGCGGTTGTAATTACAAAACTTTTAATCCTCCCGTAGCTCGAATAATGCTGAGGCACCGATGTTTCAAGATCATAGGTCACCTTAATATCCATATATGGAATTGTTCTTACGGTATGGTCTGCATCAAACACAAGCTTACAATCAAGCCCCGGAGCACTCACAACAAATACATCAGGCTCAGTATCAGAAAGATCAGAAAAGTTAGCATTGATATATCCGAGGTCTGTAGCCTCATCCGCACAGGTCGACTGATTGTTATCGTTTACAATATTAAAAGCATTGATCTTTGTCCCATTCGTATTGCTGAGCCAGCCTAAACGCTGATTTCCCTGATCATCCTTTTGTGTTTCATCAGGTAGCCCCCTCAATTGGCGATAGATTGCTCCCCCAGCCTGCAGGTTCCAGCCAAGCCCTGCATTTCCCTCGGCCTGTTTCACTTTGATTCCGCTACCATTGTAGAAAACACTGATAGGCATAGAAATTTTTCCAATCTGTAACTGGTGTAGCGGAATACTCACAGTTCCCCCGCCGGTAAGATTATTGACCGATGCAACCGGCAATTGTGAATAGACAATTTTGCTAAAGAATAACAGGGCTAGCAAAAAAAAACGCGAAAATAAAATAATCCTTTTCATAAACGCTTATAGATTTATCGACGATAATGGCTACTAAATAAGTAACTAAACCATAGAACAACGGCCGAATGTCAAGAAAAAAACGAAATGTCCCTAAACTTTTTGACGAACGATCGCTTTTTTACCATGAACGCCTTTTTATAGGTGACGAAATTTAACAACGAAATATCATCCGTCAAAAGAAACCCGATAAGGGCCACCGGCGCGGGCTTCGGCTATCTAGTTCAATCGATGCCCAGAATTGGAGTGGTGTAGCAACTCCATCAGAAATGGCGCTTCTCTATGAAAATGATGTGACAAAAATAAAACTTCAGTAAACAATTGGAATTCCACTTGAGACTTGCGCCAAAATTCGCTTGCACAACGAAATGATGAACCTACTATCAATAATAAGTACAGCCTCATTATTCACTCACGGCACAACTTAAACCAGAGCAAGGTTAATCAAACTCCAACTGGCCTAAAATAACAAAGCCCAGCATTTCTGGACTTTGTCACAATTATATTTATTTATCACACGCCACAGTCGTGCGCCAGCGAGGGTATTCTATCTATTTGAGATTAGCTTGTTTAAGCTGAATATCAAACTTATTTCTATATTCATTATGATCTTCATTATAGAAGTTAATCCGAACTAAAAACTTCAATTCCTTATCAAGAAGAAAGCATGTACCACTATAACCTAATTTTGCAATATCTAAACAACATTGTTGTGCAGATTTCGAATTAGTCAGATACATCCCACAATAATACACATCATCAGAATACACATAACAATATTCAGAATCAGCAATTGAAAATGCTTTAATCAATAATTCTGAATCAAAAGC
>NZ_JBFTQI010000168.1:0-9017 GCF_056398925.1 Pedobacter sp. 01T416_2 | reverse complement strand
ATGCTGATCCCCAAGCTTCGGGATCAGCATCTCTTGATTATTAGGACTCTGAAATAAATTCAGAGTGACGACTAGAAAACCAAAAAGCCTCAACCAATGGTCGAGGCTTTAATATTTTAAGCTAAAAGAGACTAGATACCTAATAATAATCTAGCTGGATCTTCTAACAATTGTTTCACACGAACCAAGAAACCAACCGACTCACGTCCATCAATAATTCTGTGATCGTAAGATAAAGCAACGTACATCATCGGACGGATAACCACTTCACCTTTTTCAGCTACCGGACGTTCAACAATGTTGTGCATACCTAAAATAGCCGATTGTGGCGCATTGATAATCGGAGTCGACATCATTGAACCAAATACACCACCGTTAGTGATGGTGAATGTTCCACCAGTCATTTCTTCTAATGTTAATTTGCTATCACGTGCTTTTAAAGCCAATTCTAAAACCGATTTTTCAATCTGAGCCAAGCTCATGCTTTCCGCATTGCGGATTACCGGAACCACCAAACCTTTTGGTGCAGATACTGCAATAGAAATATCAGCAAAGTCATTGTAAACCAATTCTTCACCTTCAATACGGCCATTAACCGCAGGGAAATCTTTTAAAGCTTCGGTTACTGCTTTAGTGRAAAAGCTCATGAAACCTAAACCAACACCGTATTTTTCTTTAAACTGATCTTTATATTTTCCACGCAAATCCATAATTGGCTTCATATTAACTTCGTTAAAAGTAGTCAACATTGCGGTTTCATTTTTAACAGCAACTAAACGTTTTGCAACCGTTCTACGTAGTGGAGACATTTTCTCACGACGTTCGCCACGGCTACCTGCAGGAGCAGCAGCTGCAACAGGAGCACTAGCTTTTGGTGCTTCTGGTTTTTTACCCGACTCAGCCTTAACAGCATCGTCTTTAGTAATACGACCATCAACACCAGTACCTTTTACGGCAGCAGCGTCAATTCCTTTTTCTGCAAGAATTTTACCAGCAGCAGGAGAAGGAGTTCCTGTAGCATAGCTTTCGTCTGATTTTTCGGCAACTGGAGCTGCAGTTTTATCTTCAGCAACAACAGCCTTTTCTTCAGCTTTTGGTGCATCAGCTTTCGCCGGAGCCGCACCACCATCTTCAATTTTACAAACTACTGCACCGATGGCTAATGTATCGCCTTCGGCTGCTATGGTTTTTAAAGTTCCAGCTTGTTCTGCAGTTAATTCGAATGTTGCTTTGTCCGATTCTAATTCGGCAATAACTTCATCCATTTCAACAACATCGCCATCGTTTTTTATCCAACGTGATAAAACAACTTCGGTTATCGACTCACCAACAGGTGGAACTTTTATCTCTAAACTCATTTTTGTAATGTTATGTTTTTTATCTTCTAATAATCAATATCAAACGCCACGCTCCCAACGCTTAGCGCAATGCACCTAATCGATCTGAACTAATTTTTTTGTTGCTTTTTTGGCGATATCCTTTACATCATCCGTTACCGAAATCTCTAAAGCTTTTGCTAAAATATAAGCCTGTTGATTAGCATGTTGTTTTGCAAAACCTGTTGCGGTACTGCTGCTTTCTCTTCGCGAAATTACATCAATGCCTTTTAATGCTGTTTTGTACAACCTGCGGAACAAATATGGCCATGCGCCCATGTTCTCTGGCTCTTCTTGTACCCAGAAAACTTCTTTAGCATTTTTATATTTCTTCTGGATGGCTTCCATCTGATCAACCGGAGTTGGATACAGCTGCTCTACACGAACCAGGGCTACATGTTTCAATTTATCAGCCTGTTGTTTCTCCAATAACTCATAGTAAATTTTACCGCTACAGAAAACTATACGTGTTACATCAGCAACTTTAACATTTACATCATCAATTACTTCTTTAAAACCACCTTCGGTAAATTCTTCTAATTTAGAAACACAAGCAGGGTGGCGCAATAAACTTTTAGGTGTAAATACCACCAAAGGTTTACGGAAATCGCGTTTAAACTGACGGCGTAAAACGTGGAAGAAGTTTGCCGGAGTAGTACAGTTTGTTACCTGCATGTTGTAGTCGGCACAAAGCTCCATAAAACGCTCAATACGTGCTGATGAGTGCTCTGGTCCCTGACCTTCGTAACCGTGAGGCAATAACATTACCAAACCATTTTCGCGTTGCCATTTGGTTTCGGCACTTGCAATATACTGATCGACAACAATTTGCGCTCCGTTAAAGAAATCGCCAAATTGTGCTTCCCAGATGGTTAAAGCATTCGGGTTTGCCATGGCATAACCATACTCGAAACCTAAAACGCCATATTCTGATAAGTGTGAGTTGTAAATATCGAAAGCCGCTTGTTGATCTGAAATATTTGCCAATGGTACATATTCTTCCTCACTATCTTCAAGCGTTAATACCGCATGACGGTGAGAGAATGTTCCCCTCTCTACATCCTGACCGCTTAAACGAACACGTTTACCTTCCGATAACAAAGTACCATAAGCCAACTGCTCGCCCATTGCCCAATCGAAAACATTGGTTTCGTTAACCATTTTGCCACGTTCAGCAAATAGTTTTTCGATTTTTTTGAAGAACTTTTTATTAGATGGCAAAGCTGTAATACGCTTACCAATTTCTAATAAAGTAGATTTTTTAACCGCAGTAACTGGAGAAGATTCGAAATCTTTAGGTGTAGCCATACGCAAATCTGCCCATGCACCACCAAATTTAACTTCAGCATTACCTGCAACAAATTCTTTAGCTTCGTTTAAGCGTTCCTGCAAAATACCACGGAAATCTTTTTCCATCTCTTTTGCCAAACCGGCTTCCAACTTACCCTCTTTGGTTAACTGATCGATATAGATTTCCCTTGGATTAGGGTGTTTTTCGATTGTTTTGTATAATAATGGCTGGGTGAATTTAGGCTCATCAGACTCATTGTGACCGAAACGACGGTAGCAAAGAATATCGATAAAAACGTCGTTTTTATATTTCTGACGATACTCCATTGCCAGGTTAATTGCATAAACCAAAGCCTCAGGATCATCACCATTTACGTGGAAAACCGGAGATAAAGTTACTTTAGCAATATCGGTACAATAAGTACTGGTACGTGCATCTTTATAATTGGTGGTAAAACCAATCTGGTTATTAATTACCAGGTGAATAGTTCCACCGGTTTTATAACCTTCAAGGCCTGCCATCTGAATTACTTCGTAAACAATACCTTGTCCGGCAACTGATGCATCACCATGAATCAAAATTGGTGCTAAACGACTGTTATCGCCACCATATTTGAAATCGATTTTTGAGCGGCTCATGCCTTCTACCACACCATCAACAGTTTCTAAATGCGATGGGTTAGGACATAAACTTAAGTGAACACTTTTACCCGAAACGGTAGTTACATCCGTAGAATAACCTAAGTGGTATTTTACGTCGCCACCAAATGGCGTATCTGGGTTGTAGCTTTTACCTTCAAACTCAGCAAAAATATCTTTATATGTTTTTTGCATGATATTGGCTAACACGTTTAAACGACCGCGGTGCGCCATACCAATTACAAATTCTTCAATACCTAATTCAGCACCTTTTTCGATTACTGAATCTAAAGCTGGGATTAAAGCTTCTGCTCCTTCTAACGAGAAACGTTTTTGACCCAAAAATTTGGTACCTAAGAAATTTTCGAAACTTACCGCTTCGTTTAATTTCCGGAGAATGCGTTTTTTCTCATCGATTGAGAAATTAGGGGTATTACGTGCACTTTCCATTTTTTGCTGAATCCAGTTCAACACTTCAGGTGTACGTAAAAACTTATATTCTGCACCGATTGAGTGTGCGTATGTTTGTTTTAAAAAGGCTACAATGTCTTTCAATTTTGCCGCACCGATACCAATCTCAACACCAGAGTTGAAAACGGTTTCCAAGTCAGCATCCGATAATCCAAAATTTGCAAGATCTAATGTTGGTAAATGTTTACGTCTTTCGCGAACCGGATTGGTGTGCGTAAATAAATGACCACGGCTACGATAGCCATCAATCAGATTTAAAACATTAACCTCTTTTAAAAATTGTTCAGGAGTTTCTGCTGTTACTGCAGGCGCTTCTGATCCTCTTCCAAAATCGAAACCTTCAAAAAATTTCTGCCAACCAAATTCAACAGACTCGGGATCTTGTTGATAGGATTGATATAAAGACTCTATATATTCGGCGTTTGCGCCATTAAGATAAGATAATTTATCCATTATTAACTGTTTACTATAAGCATTACAAAATTAGAATTTTACCTTATATAAATGGCAAAAATCTCGATTAAAATGAGAATTATTGAATGAGAAAATTATTGAATGAGAGAATAACAAAAATACCACTTGTATTAGTCGATAAAATTTCAATTCCATCATTCAATACTCCATCATTCAGTCATTACAACTATGATGCCCAAGTTAAGGAGTAACTGCCTTTTGGGTCGAGGTTTTTGATATTTTTATCAAGATCGAAAACACTTTTTGATTTCTGATCGTTACCTACACCTGCTACATTGGCCCAGTTCCCCCAATTACTTGCGGGGTTATAATCAATCAGCTTTTCTTCAAAATATGCTGCGCCAAAAATCCAGCTTACTTCTAAATTATTGATCAGGTATAAGGCAGCGGTTTGTCTGGCGATATTCGAGATGAAACCGGTCTGATTTAACTCCGTCATCACCGCATCTACCACAGCAAAACCTGTTTGCGCATTCTTCCATTTACTAAAATTATCCTGTTCATTCACAACATCAATCAGTCCCTGGCTGCCAAATCCATCCGGACTAAAAAAAGTATTGCCATATTTTTTGAACATGAAACGGAAATAATCTCTCCAAAGCAGGCCTAATAGAATATGATTGAACATGGCTTTTGTATTGGGCACACCTTCCATCTTTTTAATTTCCCAGTATACTTTCCGTGGCGACAAACTACCCATGGCCAGCCATGCCGATAGTTTTGAAGCCAGAATTAAATTCTTGGTTGTTGCAGCCTGCTGCATAGCCACAATCACTTTTTGAAGATGGGCTAAACCTTCGGCCTCGCCACCAACAAATTCAAAATCAGCACGCTGATCTTTTTTTTGCGGCAAAAGATTAAAGTCTTTTAACGAAGATAATGTCCCCCAGTCAATCACTTCGGCTACGTTAATCCGATCGGGTGCCGAAAAACAGGGCTTGATAATCGAATCGCGTTCAATTTTCTTTTTAAACTGGTTAAAGGCGTCGGGAATATCCTTAATGGGAAAAGGGAGGTCCTCCTTATTATATAAGGTATGGCCGATAAAATGTTTCAGGTTGATGCGTAATTTCCAAAGTGCATTTTCTACCAAAGTTGAAACATGCGTTTCTTCGCGTGCCACTTCACGGTGATGGTAAACTTCGGTAATCTCATATTCCTGAACGAGTTGAGGAATAATATCTTCAGGGTTGCCTTCGGCGACAAGCAAGTTACCGCCAATCTGTTTTAAAGAATTGCGTAATCCTAAAACACTTTCTAAAATAAATTGCGCTCTAATATTACCTGTTTTTAACGTACCGTATTTTGTTTCGCCAAAAGAACGGCGATCGAGAATGTAAACAGGCAAAATCGAATCAGACTTAGCAATCGCCTCGACCAGCATTTCATTGTCATGCAAGCGAAGATCATTTCTAAACCAGACTAAAATTTTTTTGGACATCTTTTATCGAAAAGGGTGTAAGAACGCGTTTACAAATTTATCTTATTTTTCTTCTTCATCAAACCCCTAAATAATTCTTTACAAATAGGTAACAAAAGAATTAGAACTGAATTAATATCGTTTTAAATGAAGCCATAAAAACCCTTTTGTATCTTTACTGTTTTAAAAAGATGGCTAAGAAGATTCTGATTACCGGGGCTACAGGACTTGTGGGTACTGAGCTGAAAAAAGATTTACTATGCAAAGGTTATGAGGTGAACACACTTTCGAGAAAGAAAGACAAAAATCCGAATAATTTTGTGTGGGATGTTTACAAAGGAACTATTGATGCTGACTGTTTGAATGGCGTGGATGCCATTATCCATTTAGCGGGAGAACCTGTGGCCGATAAAAAATGGACCGATGAACGCAAAAAACAGATCATCGATAGCCGTGTAAAATCGACAGAATTACTCTTTAAAGCCATTAAATCTAAGCCCGATCATCAACTAAAATCGTTCATTTCTGCTTCGGCAGTTGGTTTTTATGGTGATTGTGGTGATGAAATTTTAACCGAAGAAAGTCCAAACGGTTACGGATTTTTAGCCGAATGCTGTAAACTTTGGGAAGATGCTGTAGACCAAGGTAAAAAGCTAAGCCTCAGAATTGTAAAACTCCGCACCGGAATCGTTTTAAGCAATCATGGCGGCGCCTTACCGCAACTCGATAAACCAGTTAAGTTATTTGCCGGAGCAGCTTTAGGCACTGGTAAACAGTGGACTCCCTGGCTGCATATTGATGATATGATAGAAATGTACATAGAAGCCATCGAAAATCTCAAAATGGAGAATTGTTATAATGCCTGCGCTCCTTTCCCAGTCACCAATAAGGCGTTAACCAAAGCCATTGCCAAACGTTTGCATCGTCCAGTTTGGCCTATCAATGTCCCGAAAAAGGCACTGGAATTGTTATTAGGAGAACGGGTAGAAGCTGTTTTAATGAGCAACAATACCTCGGCACAAAAAATTCTAGATGCGGGATTCAAATTTAAATTTACCCATTTGGGTCATGCATTAAAAGATCTGTACAAATAGGGTTAATCGATTAACTGTTTAAATTGGTTAACCGACGCCAAACGCTCAGCTCCAGACGCTTCCTTAATTGTTCAAATCTTCAAAATAATTTAGTTGCTTATAATCCCCTTTAATGACTTCAATATCCATTCACTGGTTTCGTCGCGATTTACGTTTAGCAGATAATGCTGCTTTGTATCATGCACTTAAAAGTGGTTATCCGATCTTACCATTGTTTATTTTTGATCAAAACATATTGGATAAACTTCCAATAGCTGATGCCCGCGTAACTTTCATTTACCAAACCATTGAGGATTTAAAAAAAGAACTTCAGCTACATGGGTCAGATTTATTGGTAAAATATGGCAAGCCCGAAAAAATATGGTCAGAGATTTTAAAGGAATATGATGTTAAGGGCGTATATACCAATCATGACTATGAACCTTATGCCCGCGAACGTGATGATAACATGGCCGAATTTTTAACCAGCGAAAAAATAGCCTTCAAAACGTACAAGGATCAGGTTATTTTTGAAAAAAACGAAATCCTAAAAGCAGATAAAACACCTTACACTGTTTTTACACCTTTTTACAAACAATGGCATGCCAAGCTTAACGATTTTTATGTAAAGGCTTATCCTACTAAAAAATACTTCGAAAATTTACTTAAAACTGAGCATTTGCCTGGTGTAACGTTAAAAGAGATGGGCTTTGAAAAGAGCAAACTGGATTTCCCGAAAATCAGCTATAAAAACAAACTAGATGATTATGCAAAAGAACGTAATTTCCCTGCGCTTGATGGCACCACACATATCGGACTGCATTTGCGTTTTGGAACATTAAGCATCCGGAAAGCAGTTAAAGATGCATTGGAAGCGAAATCGAACGTCAGGCTCTCAGAATTGGCATGGCGGGAATTTTACATGACCATTCTTTGGCATTTCCCCTATTCGGCTTTCGATTCGTTTAAAAAACAATACGATAAAATTAAATGGCGCAACAACGAAGATGAGTTTAAGGCTTGGTGCGAAGGCAATACGGGCTACCCCATTGTAGACGCCGGCATGAGGCAGCTCAACCAAACCGGCTGGATGCACAATCGTGTACGCATGATTGTGGGCAGTTTTTTAACCAAACATTTACTCATCGATTGGCGCTGGGGAGAGGCTTATTTTGYCGAAAAGTTATTGGACTACGAAATGGCAAGCAATGTAGGAGGCTGGCAATGGGCGGCCGGGTCAGGGAACGATGCCGCACCATACTTTAGGGTTTTTAACCCTGAACTCCAAACCAAAAAATTCGACCCCAGGTTCGACTATATTAAAAAGTGGGTACCAGAATTTGGGACAAAAAAATATGCCCAACCAATAGTTGAGCATACATTTGCAAGAGAAAGGGTTTTAAAAGTTTTTAAAGAGGCTTTATCTAATTCGTAACCTTTACAATTTCAATATCGAAATCTAAAGGAGATACCCCGTTAGCTAAATCAGCAGGGATAATCAAACGAAGCTTTCCCCCGGCTGTTACTTTTCCCGGCAATATTAACTGCCACCCTTTATATAAATTACTCAAAACATCAGTAAAAGTTCCATCGGTACTACTTTGTAAAACTGTTCCATCTAAATAGCGAACGGTGTAGTTAGCAACTATTGTAGAGTTCACATTAATTACGTCTGTTCCCGTTCCAGGAGTGGTAATGCTATAGCGTGCTCTGGAAGGATCTTTAATCAGTGTTAAATTATTGTTGGCAATAAATTTATTGATCTCAAATTCGTCTATTTCATGTCTTTTCGCCCCAGCATATATGCCTAAGTCAACAAGGATATTTTCATTCGAACCAATATTTAAAAAACTTACGCCGTTCCTACCAAAAGCCATGCTAGAAGGCATAATTAAAGTTGCCTTGCCTCCTCTTTTCAATTTGGTTAAAACTTCTCTAATTGGTGTGAATACATATGACACACTATTAATGGTAAATCGATCTGTATAACCCAAAAAGGTACCTGGAATCATTAAATCAGATGTTTGATTTAGCACCTGCCCGGATAAGGTTTTAAAAGTATATGAATAATAAACCGAATCTTGGTTTGCAACACTTGCACCAGAACCTACGTCGGTGAGTTTATAATAATAGCCTTTTGTATCTTTAGTGAAAGTAAGATTATTCTTTTTAAGATAAGCCTGGATAGCGGCATCATCTACACTTTCAATAGACTCATATTCCTTTTTACATGAGCTGAAGATTGTAGTAGCCAGTAAAAGTGTGAATAGGCTA
>NZ_JBFTQI010000167.1:0-13384 GCF_056398925.1 Pedobacter sp. 01T416_2 | reverse complement strand
ATGCTGACCAGGCAGATCAATAACAGTACAGAAAGCTTGCTATAGATCAGTTCTTTGTATATGATGATTGTTTTGATCTTCACCAGCCCGATATTGAAGATGCCCCAGAATGGTGCACCCAAATAAACAAATACACTTATTTCAAGCGCGATTGCAAAGTAGATCAGGCACTGCAGAAAACCGTGGAGTTTTTGGATTTCCCTAGTCTCTTCCATATAAACAATATTTAAATGGTGATCTTTTTGGCCTTAAGGATATCGGAATAGCGGATATCAAAGGTAATGGAGCGGCCTGAGATTTGCTTTTCGGACAATTCTATCTTAAGCCGTTTATGGTCTGGAAAAGTCATCCTACGCAGGACAAAAATGTTCCTGTACCTTTTTTCAAAGGTCTGGATATTTAGCTGGCATGATACTGGAACAATTTCCAGTGACTGTACCGTTGTCGCCTTATGCTGTTTTTGGTCTTCAATACGGAACCTTAATCCATCTATCTCGTAAGGGATGTGGGTTGTATTATCAAAACCGATATCCAGGAGAATATATTCTCCAAGTGTACTAATGCCATTTAACATCGCATGGATTCCATTTTTCCTTTTCCTTATATCTGTCTTTAATGGTCCGTGTTCCAATATCGCCCTTGAAATACTATCAAGTTCAGTACTTGATACGGTTGCAACCTTCGTTTCAATGATTCTCATCCCACCGATGCCTATATCAATCAGAGAACTAAATGCAGTTTCCGGCCTGTCATCGTAGATTACAGCATACTGTTTGATCCTTTTTTCTCCAAGGATGGTGAGTACGCCGATAAATGCATCTTTGATTTTGGCCGAATCAGGAATTTTAACCCTCAGCAGGTTTTTATCCGGCAGATCACCAACCAACCCTTTGGGAATATCCACATATGTAATCCTTTCCGGAGCAAGAAAATGCAGCGTAAGGGAACGCTTGATAAAAATCTTTGGGATTTCCGAAGTTGATCCAACTGTATTAGCCGAAACTTGCGCAAAAAGGTTCCCGGCCATATTCAGAACTAAAATGGCTGTTAAAATTATATTTTTCATATCGTTTTTATTTTTGGCCCTGAAGATCCTGGGGATCAACAAGAAACACCTGATTGTTATATTTTAATTTTGCCCTGTTTTTCCTGACCATATTGGCAATGGCAGCAGAGGATGACTGGAACAACCGGTCAACAGTACTCATCACAAATTCATTCTGGCGCTGTGCACTTCCCATCGTATTGAATCCCTGGACAGGGTTTGAACCAAAGCCCTTAGAAAACTCCCTAAAGGCAGACGCAGGGACATATAATCCAGGGAGGCCGTCCATGTCATAGACTAAAAGTTTTATGGGTAGAATTTTACCCGCACAAAGAACCGAGCTGATCTCTAACTGGACCCGCTGTTCGGAAAACCCACTGATCCTGGCATACAAGTCTGTTCCTTTGGTTAATTTCAACTTTCCGGCATAGATGTCTTCAAGCAACCGAAGCCTTATCCTCGACCCTGCATATCCGGTAATGTCTTCATCTATTATTGCGGTGATCATCTCTCGGCTTTCATCCGCCAAAAGGGTATTGAATTCGGATTTAACGGCAGCATTCCTGGAAACCGGAAAAATCTTCTCTTCTCTGATGAGCGCTTCATCCTTTCTCATCTTTTCCTTTTGGATGTTGATATAAGAAGGGTCATTGACCTTTTGCACACTATCCAGATAGGCCATCTGTTTTTTAAACAGGTCCATAGGATCAGTTTCTTTGGTTGTACTTGCAGATGGTGGCCTCTCCCTGTTTCTTGCCTCAGCCAAGCTTGCCAGTACCTTTGCCATTTCATGCTCTTCCGGCCTTATACTGCTATCGTTTTCAGTTCTTCTCGGAGGAGAAGGAATAAAAGCTTTTCTATTCTGCTGCATGGGCAGGTAAGCCTGACTTTTGATKGATTCTTCTATAGAATCCAACCTCTTTTTCTCCAGATCAGAATATGAACTTGCCATGGTTGCCTGTGGCAGCTTATAGTCGCCGACGGTTTTGATTGCGGAATAACCATCAGATTCCTTGTAACTGTTTTTATAAGCTTCCAGCTTATCGGAAAGTCCGCGTTCACGTACCTGGTCTGATGTTTCAGCAAGGTTACCATTCATATCTTTTTCGGCACTAACGGTCCGGTTCTTTGACAGGCTCTCGCTGTAAACGAAAAAGAAAAGACACAGAAAGGGAATGGCAATGATTGGAACAACATACCGTGGGTTTTTAAAATCTATTTTCATAACAATATGGTTAACGGAGCTTTCTGAGCTCCTCTAGTTTAGCTTCCAGAAAAACCGAATCAGGTTTGCCAAGCGTTCCCCTACTCAATACTGAGTGTCTTGGGTATGCCTTTAATAGCCGCACCAACCGTCTGCGCAACAGAACCAGATATGGCCGGAATTCATGATAGAGCTCGACAGAAACTGTTCTGTTAGGGGCTCTGTTAGATCGGATTTTTCTGAACATTTTCGATATCTTTATTTTCAAGGGTTTTCCAGGAAAGAATCAGTACACCGTATAAGTTATTATCGCTTTTTGGGATATCCCTTAAATAACCTTCAGTAACCATCGAACGGGTAACAATAGAACTTCTGCGCTCGATACGCTGCTTTCCATAGTAGCGGAAGTATTTCTTTTTGACATCAATGTAGATCGAATCAGTTTGAAGGGTCAGCACCGAACTGCTGGAAAGTATAGAACTGAAATATCCTTTTTCCTTTAGGTTCAGGTATTGCTGCATCCCAGATTCATCGATCAGGTACATCGCTTTTTTCATCTGATAGTCGATGTACCTGTCGTCCGGGGTAAGAGAAAAGAAAAGCGAATGGAAAAGTTCGACATGTCCGCGGTAAACTGCAGGCCGGATCAGCTGCTCATCAGTCTGTCGGGCCAATACCGGAACATTGTTTTCAAAAATGTAAATACTACGCCTGGCAATCTCGATTTGCTTATAGGTAAAAAAACCAGTAGAAATACAGATCAGAAAGGCACAGACCAGACTGCCAACAGAAACAATGGTAGCCAAACGTATCTTGGACTCAATATTTTTAATGATCATGATTGTTGGATTATGGTTTAAAAGAATTTACTGGTAGCCTTTTTGGCCATACCGATAACGGTCTGCGATCCACGTCCAAAATTGGAAGCTGCAGAACTGATACCTGATGTGGATATAATCCAGGTGGAAATACTCGGCACAGTAAACATACAGATGGCACCAATCAGAAAGCTCACGATTACCGTTCCAAAGGAAAGGATACCGTTGCCTGCAAACCAGGCCATTTTCTCCAGATTGGCAGCCGTTCCGTTTTCACCAATAAGTTCCTTATACCTACTGATCTCAGTGGTCATGGCATATTTCTGCAGCAGCGCCACCAGGTACATAATCAGATAGGCAATCCCCAGA
Source organism: Pedobacter sp. 01T416_2 (assembly GCF_056398925.1). Taxonomy (NCBI): domain Bacteria; kingdom Pseudomonadati; phylum Bacteroidota; class Sphingobacteriia; order Sphingobacteriales; family Sphingobacteriaceae; genus Pedobacter; species Pedobacter sp. 01T416_2. The sequence goes on along the minus strand of NZ_JBFTQI010000167.1, from coordinate 9,948 downwards.
TAAAGATTGACCGATACAAAGCGTGCGATCCATGTGCTTAAGGAATCGCGGAAAGCCGGCAGTATACTAACAGCAACGGCAAACGGCCCCAAAATGATCAATATTGTTGAATAAATAATCTGGATCATAAATATCACATAGGTTGAGAGTCTCAATATCCAGATGCCCAACAGTTCAAGCAATTGGGTAAGTAGCAGCTGCATACCGATCTTCAGACGGTTTTTCAGTTCTATCACAGGACTGACTACAGTCGACATTCCTTCTTTTACCGTGCTGGTCACAGAATCCCATGCCCTGCCCATCCAGGTATCAGACTCCTTCTCCGCCATTTCGGTCTCAGCCTGAAAACTATATAGGGAATTGGCGACCTTCTGCATATAATCGGCCCGGATCAGCCTGAGCGTATTGACCTCGGCCTGCTCACTATTGAACATCGTTTCGGTCCGGGCTGCCACAAGGTCGGTTGGAAAAGCGACCATCCTCACAAATCCGTTCCACCAAAGTATGATCATGACCAGACCAAAAGGCCTCAGCAGTGGCATAATTTCCAGTTTTTTGTCACCTGCTATCATTTCATAGGATTTGATCGCAAAAAAAATGATCATAAATATCGCCGCCAAAGCCTTGGCATCCACAATGAACATATCAAAATGTGTCCATATCGAATCCTTTAACCCTTTTAGGATCACCATTACCCCTTCTTCATATATTCCGTCGCCCTGTAGAAACTCAAAGGACCTGCGGTAATCGGTGGCCTGCCCAAAGGCAAGCCTACCTGTGAGCATGGCCATGCCCAACAATAACATCTTTTTCATTTACCTTTTGGTTTAATACTTTCTTTTATTAAGGATTTCTTTCGCTGTCCGCACATCTGATTCCGGTGTCCAGCCATCTATCTTTACTTCCTGACTGGTCAGCTCCTGCCTTACCTTTATCCTTGCAGGTTCACGGGCTGCCGCAATTACCTTATCGGTCCATATTGCTGATATTTTGCGGTATTCAGCAAGCAGCCTGTGATAGGATAAAATCCTCGCTCCCCTATCCAGTGTTGTTGTCCGGGCCGCTTCTAGTCTTTCTGAAAGGATAGCCATTTCGCGGGTGTACCAGTCCAGACTGCCATGGGCAATAATTTGCGCCCTTGCAACTTGTGGAACAGATGCCAGTACTTCACCGGGATCAAAATCTGTTATCCCTTTAAGCTGCCGGGAATAATATAGTATCCATAAGGGATCTGTAGCAGAAAGCATTCCAGATATTCCCGCAATCTGTAAAAGAGAAGTCTGCGCTAGGGTATCGGACTGGAGTTCATAATTCTTATCCGTTTGCTGCATACCCGTTACCGATGCGAGACGCAGGCTCTGAACCCCTCCTAGGGCCAATGGCCGCAGATCAGTTTTGGGATAGTTGGGATGAAGCCCCCAGGTAAGCCAGTAATATGGATTAAGCCCCAGAAATCCGGAAGTGGGGGTAAACTTTTTTCTGTCCCATTGTTTGAATACCATGCGTTCCTGCTGGTTGACAATACTTTCATCCCGGATCTGTTTCTGTGCCTTAGCTGTTATAACCGTACACAGCAGTAAGATCGTAAATAAATTTTTCATAAGCTTTAAATTATTTTTTTAAATACCCGGTTTTGGTAAGGATTTCAGATACGATCTGTAAATCACGGTTGATAAATCCCTGAAATGGGTTGAGCATGCTGATCACTCCCCTCACCTTTGCCCAATACATTGCTTTCCATGCGCCATAAGCGAGTCCCCTTATGATTTGCAGATCTACCCTGATCCCTGCAATCAATTCATCCCTACTATTATAGTCCATCAGGATATCCTGTCCCTCTTTGAGCACAAAGCCAGAAATCTCGGTCATCATCTTTGCGCTCCGTTTTGTAATGTCCCTGATGATCTCCTCACTGAAAAGCAAGAGGTATGGTTCATTAACACCGAGCTTGCCCATTTCCCTGCCATAACCGATAATCTCTTCGCATATCGCATACATATCACGCAATGCCAGTCCATTCTTCAGCGCTGAATTTACATTGGACAGCGAGGAATAAATCATGCTTTGGGCCATAACAATGCTTGACGTATTTATATTGATATTGTCTAAGGACTTATTGATCTTGCCCAGCAGTTCGTTGTGGCTGATCTCAGCCGCATTTCGAACAAGGGCATTTTCATTTACAATGGTCAGGTGCCTGGCATCAAAAACTACCCGTTGTGCCAAGAGCAAAAACGGACACATGCAAAAAACCATCACATAAAATATCACTTTCATTTTTTCAGGTATTTGGCTTTTTCAAGAATATCTTTCACAATGGCCCGGTCAATATCTATATACTGCGAAAATGGATTGGCCCTTTTGATCATAGCAGAAAGGTTTCCGTATTCAAGGTTCCGAACCAGCGCGGCTGCCAGGTTCCTCAAAACGGACAGCTCGGTGAGCACATGGTCAAACAATATCCTCCTGTCCGAAGCTTTCATCTGGTTCACCGCGCCAATACTGGCGGTAAGCCCAGCCAGATAATAGACCAGGTCACGGGATTTCTCCAGCAGGTCAATCTCACTCTGGAGTACCAACGGCAACAGATACGGATTTTTCCCCGTCAGTTCGTATAACCGATATTGGTCCCGCATGATCTGGCTGACCATCGGCACTGCCTGAGTTCCGATATCCAGCGCATCGATTGCGGTACCGACAATACCGAAACGTGACTGCAATTCCCGGAAACTGTTTTTAAACTTTGCCAGCAAGGTTCTATTCGCCTGTTCGTTAACCGTATTGACTGCCTGCCTGTCCCTCGCCTCTGACTGCCGCTCATGCTCACTTTTGGAATCCGAAACAAGCTGATGGATTGCAGGAATGTTGAGCGCTTTTTGCTGGGCCCGCGCTGTGTGCAAACACAGCACAAAAGCCAAAAGTAGAAACAGCACCCTCATTTCTTTAAGTATTTTGCGCCCGATAAAATATCGTTTGCGATGCGCACATCCATATTGACCCAGCCAGACCAGGGATTGAGCGAGTCGAAAATCCCCCGCATCTTTGCCCAGTACATCGCCCGGTGCATCCCATAAGAAGTCCCCCGAAGGATACGCATTTCAGCTGCAATATGATTCAGCAATTTCGAGCGTTCCCCGGCATCCATCAGGTTATCCCTACCGCCCTTGAGGACAAAAGTGCCGACCTCAGAACCTAGCCTGACCGCCCTTGTTTTGAATTCACGGGCGTTCTGCTCGGCAAACAACAGCAGCACCGGATTGGCCTTTCCAAGTTCAACAGCCTTTTCCACATCCTTGACAATATCAAGCCCGATATCGGCAATCTCCTTAACGGACATCAGGTTGTTGAGTATTGCCGATACTTCTGTAAGTCCCCGGTATATCCTGTCCTGCATATCGTTCACGACAACAAGCTGTCCGGTTACCAATAGCTGCCCCCTTGAGATCAAGCTTAGATTATCATTGGTACGGTCCAACTGCCTGTTGATAATTCCTGAATGACCAGCAATGGCTGCCGAAGTAACCGGATCCACATAAAGAGTCTGTGCATTTATGCTACTGCATAAAAAAGCACAAAAAATAATTAGAAATACTTTCATGATTTTAAGTTTGTTAAGTTTTTTTTAATGATCCGGACGCACGCGAATTGACCTGTTTAACGAAATCACCAAGGGAAAGTCCGGAACTTTTAAGATCAGCAATAAAGGCATCAAGTGCCCCGGGATAAGAACCAACCATTGCCAGATAACTTTGCACAGCCAGCTTTTCAGGTTTTTCCGTGGTATAGGTCAGGTACTGCTGAAGCGAAACCTCTACACCATAGACCTCTCCAACGTCTCCCCTTCTGATATACACTTCCTTAAAAGGGCTCCTGTCTTCGCGGTTATCCAGTTGATTGGTGCTGAAAATCTTGTTCCTTTCAGTCTTTGAAATAGACAGCATCGCCGCTATTTCATTGTAATTGTCCCGGAATTTGGCCTGATCGAGTAGGATTACAGTATCCGAACTGCTTATAATGGTATCTTTTACCACTGCATTGCCTACCACATCCGCGAGATCCTGGGTCACCAGTATCAATTCTCCCCAGAATTTTCTGACCGTTTTATCGACATATACCAAGAAACCTACCATTAGGGGTGATGAAATCGCTTTCCATGCTTCCTCGATGATCAGTGATTTCCGCTGAAAATTCCTATAGCGCATYTTCTGGATGAAGATGTCCATTATATTCAGCGTGACAATTGCAAAAAGCAAGGCATGCTCCTTGATACTGTCAATTTCAAATATGACCAACCGTTCATTCAACAGGGATTTATCGGCATCTTCATTAAGTATGGCACCGAATTCTCCACCCGTGCAGAATTTCCGCATGATAAAACGGAAGCCTTCAAAATCAAAAGGAACAGCATTCTCCTTCATGATCAGCGGGATTTTTTCAATCGCATAAGCATAGAAAGAATCAAACTTGAGTTTTTTGATCCCCGAAGATTCTCCCATCGAAAACCATTTTGCATAATAAGAAGTAATCACTTCAGAAATCACATCCCTTTCCAGCTGGCTGGCATCCCCCTCAGGCCCCTTTAAACAAACTAGGATCAGTACCAAGATAAATTCCTTCTTTTCGATGTTGTATTCTTCCTCACTGATGGCAAAAGGATTCATCGTAATTGGACTATCATCGCTATAGGTGATATACCTGCCACCGACATAATGGCACAGCCCTGAATAGGAATGACCTGTATCAATGACCACGGTATCCATATTATATAACAGATACTGTTCCATCAGGGAATTCATGAAAAAGGACTTACCAGTGCCAGATGGACCAAGAACGAATTTATTCCGGTTCGTGATCCTTCCAGAAGACATCGGCAGATCCGCAAGATCAATAGCGATTGGGATTCCACACCTATCAGTAAAACGGACGAGAAATCCTGATTGCTCATCTTTTGGGAGGCTTTCTTTTAGTAAAAGACATATAGCGGCTTCGGCAGTGGTCAGAAACCAGTCATACTTCCTGAGTTCAGCAGCATTGCCGGGTAGTGCCGTCCTGAATAATTCCAGCTGGTTGTAGGCATTCCTGCTAGGGATAATCCCGGTCCGGAACAGCGCGCTTTCAATATAGTTATAAGCCGTGTTGAGCAATGACTTTTCTGCACATACAATAATATTAAAATGTGCGTTTATCAGTAACCTGCCGTCCCTCGCCACTTCATCCAGTAATAAAGAAATATCCTCCACACACAGATTGTTTGCAGGATCGGGTATTCCACTATGCCGTTTCCGTTTAAGTTCCATCTGCCTGACCGTCATGGTCTGCGAAGGAATTTCGATAATCTGGTTATACAGAATGGAGGAACAGTCCGGTACTTTAAAAAGAAACGAAAGCATATCAGTAGGAAATCCCTTAAGACTTTCTTTGTCCGATAGCCTTACCGATGTTGGAAGCATGGCAGGAAGATCCACCTGATCGATATTGATCAACGGTATGGAACGGAAAGAGCGGGTTCCGACATTTACCTCGGTATCAGTGGGGTGATAATTGTCCAATGAAACGCTTTCCTCACCAAACTGCATGGACATAATCCTCATGATAAATAGGTTGATCTCTCTTTCCCTCAGTGCCCTTGGCTCCATTCCGTAATTGCCCAGCAGCCCAATAACCTTGACAACAGTTGTCTTAAACTCAGCAAGCGATTTCTTATCGTGCACAAAAAATGCCCCTTTTTTTACCTGCCTGGTAATGGTCAGTACCGTCTGGAGTTTTACATACGGTCTGCCCTCAAAATGTTTATTATAACTGTCCTGTAGATATTCATCTGCGACCTTATACTGGTATTCAGCCTTATAGATGATATCCTGCTTCTGAATGATATGACCTTCGCCAATAACCCTGGACAGATTAGCGAAAAGTTCATGAAAATTATCATAAGCTCCATGATCACCTCCAAACCTGAGCACGGGATTGGTAATATCGATCAGTACAGAAAATTCACCGTTCAGCCCATATAAAATATCCAGTTCTGCATCTATATCAATGCCCAGATAGGGTATCCTAAATTCTTTTTGTCTTACCATAAAGATTGATTTTTGAGAGACGGTTGGTCTGAAGATAGATCCCAAAAGAACGGGTCTTGTTGTGCAATCCCCTTTTTTGACACATCCCGATGTAAAAAAAGCCACCGATGATCAGCGAGATCATAATCACCGCTCCTACATACATATTGATGAGCGCCATGGTCAGCGCACCTGTAACCAACGAAAGCAACAGGATACCTACGCCCCAATAAATAAAACGGCCTTTAAAACCTTTATAGGTCAATGGTCGCTGTAGGCCTCTGTAAACTGGAAAAAACCCCTCCATAGCTATAGTCCAAAGAAAGCTTTAACGATAAGGGACGAGAGTACTAGAAAGAGACAGGAACCTCCCCAGCCCATCAGTTCCTTGTTGATATCCTGATCTCCGCTGTTCCATTTGGAATACACCCGGATACCACCAACGATGCCGACCAGTCCACCGATCACCAATGCAATATTGGTAGCCGGATCTACATAGGTCTTAAGCGTACTGGTAGCAGTATTCAGGCCGTTTACCCCGCTTTGTGCCATAATGTATCCATTAATTGTACACAGGTAAAAAAAAATGATAAACCTTAAATTTTTGATATTTTTCATTCGATTGGGATTTAAATAAATTGGTAAGAAATAAAAAAAACCACCTTCAGCGGTTAGAAATAGCGGCTCAGAGTCCGAAGACATGCACCAGCACGATATGGATGACGATGATAAATAGGGCAGAAAAAAACCAAGCTGGAATATCGGCACTTACATCTTTGCCCATCTGCATTTTATGGTACACATGGATTGCGCCAATAATGGAAATAAGTGCAGCCAATACAAGAGACAGGTCTCTCATAGAGAAAAATGATTCCCTGATAAAGCTTCGAGCCTGCTGCATCTCCGAAATTCCAGGCTGGGCGTCAGCGGCAGTCCAGGTCAGCGAACAGATGACCATGAACATCAAACATCTTACTTTCATCGCTAGAACGAAACCGAGGAAGTGTACTCTATAGTTTCTGATCGGGCCAGGGCAAACAGTTCTTTGATGGAAACCCCTCCAGAAAATACGATCGGGGGCTCCTCCAGTTCCCCATCATCGAGAAAGTAATCAATCTCTTCATCTTCGATTTCTTTGAGCGAAACCTTTTCAGGCTCGGGAAGATCAATAACTACTGTGGTCTCATTTTCGTTTGCCGTATAGACCTGCTTTCTGATCCTTGAAAGATCGAAAGCGATAAGCCCTGAATAATAAAATGCGTAGATGCATAGCATCCAGGATAGGAATTGTATCCAGCTCATAGTTCAAAATTTTCTAATGATGTCTTAATAAACTTCTTAATTTCGGGATGCTGCTCAAAAAGCTGGTGCAGGGCAAAAGCAATTACCCGGTTCATATCCAGGCCCGAAGCCAGCTTTAGCCTATTGAGCAGCTGTACTGTTCTGTTGTTCAGTCTGGGATGGAGCATATGGGTGTTACCGGAACAATCAAAGTCTCTTATCAAAGTGATGATGTCCGGCTCCTTATCACCTCCCTTATTTGATATGCCAACACTTTTTCCATGCGTAACGGGGTCCTTGTTGGTGGGGACAATTTCTGGCGGCCTGATGCTCTTTCTGATTTCATCGGCCAGGGTTTTGATCTCTACTTTCATAAATTGCTATTAGGGTACAGGTGCAGTGGTTTCGATATGATCAGCATAGATCTGATCAAATACAGGGATAATCACCGGAAAAAGGGATAAAGGCGTTTGAGCGGTATCGGTCCGCTGGAAATCCTTTTTTAACACGACCGAAAAAAGAACGGTTGAATCGAAACTAAACTCGTCATAAGAAAACGGGCAGAGTACCAGATCTGCTGAAATGAATACAGGAATAAGCCCGTCATCATCCAGTTTTCCCGGCAGATCTATGATCACAATGTGTTCACTGCTCTGGCTGAGAACAGTATACATGGAAGGAAAATGTTCCAGTCCTGCAGCAATAATCTCATAATGTTCAGGGGTTTCAGCCAATTTGGCCTTTTCATATTTCTGGGCAAGCGACTGCTGATAGTCCATATCGATAACGGTCACCTTCCGTTTTTTGACCAGCGTTAAAAAGTTGGCCAATAAAAGGGTGAGCGTACTTTTCCCCGCCCCTCCCTTTTGGTTTCCAATAATAATAAGCATAATAAAAAAGGTTTAAAATTTAACGGGTATTTGTACGGGCTTTACCCTTGCGCTGACGGTTGCGACCTAGGATAGCCTCATCATCAATATCCTCCTGAAGCTCAAGCGCCCTAACTGGATTTTGGTAGAAACCGGATCCATCAAGTTCAGAAAGAATATAATTGACCTCAACGGCGGGATCTGCATATGATATTCTGTAAGCTTGAGCACGATTATCATTTTGACGGTCAAAATTTAAATAGGCAAAAACATCACGTAGCGGCATAACCTCTGAGCCTTTCATCACGGCTTTACCAGAATGGTCGATGATGGTATAACCATAGGGCATTTTATTATCCTTGCTGTGGAAAACTAGTTCCGCACCAGTTTTTTTCTTGACCATCTTGGAAAACTGTTGCAATTCTGATTCCAGATCGGCTTTTGAAAATACCAGATTCTCATTAGATAACCGATCAGTTAAGATTTTAATAAAAACACCTCGCAGCTGCCTGCACCGGTTTTTATCCTTGCCCTGTTCCCCAAACTTAGATTCAAGATCTATTGTCCTTAAGGTTGAAACCGACTTTCCACAATGGGATACTTCCATATTTCCCTTTTCAAAACGAACATCAAAACCTGATCTTTCCAACAGGGTACGCACCTGTGCGAGAGTGCTAAAATTGTAGCGAAGCAACTTATCAAGCTTAGTCGTATCAGCTTTTTCACGTTGCATTACTGTAGAAAGCGCCCTAACTGACCGGAGCTTTTCAAAGGCGGAAGATATCTTTTCCCCATTCTTATTGACCCTTGTCGATACAATATGCACATGGTTATTTCCAGTATCCTTGTGAAAGATCACCAGATATGGATTTTCAGCATAACCCATTTCCATCAACCACTTTTCAGCAGTACTCAAAAGTTCTTCTTTTGAAACTGCTCTGCCCTTCGCAGAAATCACCGCATGGAATTGTGGCTTAATTACCCTTTTGTTCACAGCTGATACCGCCTTCAGGTAATTGATATAATCCTGTGGGCCAATTTTAGCCAACCCCATCAGGCCCCCGAAATTCCGTACCTTCAGAAGCTCCCCTTTTCCGGACTGCATCTTCTCATGGTTATATCTTACTCCGGCAAAAGTTGCTGAAGAACTGAGTATCTTAACAATCATATAACTGCGTGACTTTGCAACCAGCTCCGTAAAAAATAAGATTACAGTGAAACAAGATCATTGGTATTATTGTGATACAGTTTCATTAAAAACCCTGTAGCGGCATATCTTGCTATTGAGCTACAATCGAAACAAGGATTCCAAGTAGCTGATGAACTGGTTATCCAGTTCATTGTAAACTTACAAACAGCATAACATTGTAACCAGTTTTCAGGTTATACAGCTACTGCATAACAGAATGTCCGTTTAGCCACCCAGTAACTTTAACACCTTTTTTATTTCCATGTTGAGATTTTTTAAAAGCAGCGAATGTTTATCAAGTTCCTTACAATACCGTGTGAAAATTACCGGAGACAATACACCCTGCTTATTCAGTATATTCGCATATCTCGCCAGCTGATTAATATTATTTCCGGTTCTGGAAAGCTCAAGCCCTATCTGGTCAATGCTGTTCAGGACTGAACGTCCATCAAAAACCAACTGCAGGTTAATATCGAGCATTCTTTTTCTAACAATATCACTTCTTTTCAGTCCAAGAAGCTTTTCCAGAGAGATAATGGTGTTAAATTCCTCC
>NZ_JBFTQI010000166.1:0-9033 GCF_056398925.1 Pedobacter sp. 01T416_2 | reverse complement strand
CAGTATAGTTGTTTTCTTTCTGATCAAAAACCAGCCCAGCAACGGCTCCAATGATTATAAGAACAATTGTTACGAGGTAATTCCCTTTAATCAGATCGAGCGTTATAGCTATCAAAAAAAGAAAGATTTTACCGTAATTAAGGGAAATTTCTTTTTTAAACAACTGTAATCCTGTCGACAAAATGATCATACTTACAATTGCCCCTACATATTGCATCATCAAGCTCCAGGATATATTGAGCCCATTTGAGTAATAAACATAAGCCAAACAAAGCATTAAAATACTTGCCGGTAGCAAAACAGCGAACATACTCACCGCAGCACCTAGTTTACCTTTTAAAGAATAACCAATATTGGCCACAACATTTACGGCCATAGGACCAGGCATAAAAGAAGCTACTGTTACGCTGTTTAGTACATCTTCATTATTAATGGTTTTATCCTGCTCAACCATAATGCGCTGAATCAGCGAGACCAAAGCCATATGTCCGCCAAAGCTTACACAGCCAATTTTAAGAAAGGTGAAGAAAAGATATTTAAGTGTTGTTTTTTCTTTGGTTATATCGCCTGCTACTGATAACTCCATCTTCTTTTTAAGATTAACTAGAATGCTTAAACAATATACCATTAATTTTTGCGCAATAAGCGTGAGTCAGATTTCAAAAAAGGCCTGCCTGGCTATTGCTTTTTTGTTTAAGAACCTAATTTATGCGATTTTGAATGCATAAACCACTTAAACACAACGCAAACGTTTGATTAAACCATGAAATTTATCATTTTCATATCAGAACAACATGAAATGTTAAAAAACAAACTCTGCGGATGATGTGAGTTAATCCTTACCTTATGTTTTCCTATGGGCGTTAAGAAATTTGCGCCTTAAAATGCCTTAATTTAACACAAAGAAAATATCGACAAAAGTTTGTGGAGATTCTTTAATAATTACCTAACACAAAGCCCCTAACATTTACTTATCAGAAGTAATTGTCAGYGGCCTTATTAAACCTAAAAGATTTTGCTAATTTACCGTATTACGTGGGTTGCTCCTTTGGTTGTTTGCGCCCACTTTGGTTAACTTGTAATTTAGCGATAAATAAAAATACCGGGTGATGTTGTTGTACCTTACATCTTCAATCCGGCTGCTATTTACAACTCTATCTATGCTGGTATTCTGGTTCAGGATATCAAAACCTTTTAAACTCAGTGTTACCCTTCGTTTCATTAAATATTTGTTTATGCCCGCGTTAAGTAAAAAGTAATTGTTATTAAACCCATCAGCGCGGCCAGCTGAACCGATATGATTCAAATCAGCTTCTATCCGTAAATCTTTAATGAACTCGTAACTTAGATTTAAGGTGTTATTTAGCGTAAAATATTTATTGTCGATCGCCAATTCGGCCGAATTATTTATTTTGGTATAGGCAACATAAGCAAAAATACCAGCATTAAATTTATCATCAATATCGTAGCTCCAGTTAATATTTGGTCCAATTTCGAACCTGTTGGTAATGTTTTTAGCGCCGCTGATAAAGTTTGTTCTATGTTCAGTGAAGAAATTTGCACCATAATTAGTCCTTAAACCTTTAAGTTTTGATGGCATCCCAAAAAATGTTCCGGCTCGCAGGTAATAATTACCATTTACGTTAATCGGCTTCACCGTTTGGATACCATTGTTATAGGTAATATCATTTCCGGTATCATCAAAAGATAAGTTGTAGAGGAAATATCCATTCCAATAGCGGTTATTATCTGGACTAAAGGTATTAAAGTTTACCGATAGGCGATGGTTTTTCCGGCCTTCGAGATCAGGGTTTCCGATTCTTTGATATAATGGATTGGTATTGTTCTGTACAGGCTGCAGATCGGTAACTGAAGGCAGATTAACGCTTGCCCGGTAATTGATAGCAATGGTTTGATTCGCTTTATTTTTAAAATTGACCGTTAAACGCGGCAATAAGTTGTAATACGATTTTTCAATATTGCCAATATTGGCACCTACATTATTAAATACATTGGCATTTAACAAACTTTCCTGTGCATTGAAACCGAAATTATAGGTCCAATCCTTTCCGGTGTAGATAAACCCTAAACCTGCAACTTGTTGGCTGTTATGGTTATCGAAAATATTGGTTAAGGATGGCACAATGCTTTCGTAGCGATCGGTAGTCGGATTATAATCAAAGGTAATCTGCTGCGCATCAACAATGCTTCTTGTATAACCGTAAGCAAGATTGGCACTCCATTTTTGATTTAATGGCCGGGCATAATTTCCGTTGATGGTATAGGTTTTTGAGGCATTTTCCTGATTCGCTAGCTGATTGATATTGGTAACGGCAGTATCACCATTTACATATTGATGAAGCAGCGATTGATTTAACCAGTCAGAATTAAAGGTATTCTGTGTACCATTTAACCGGAGCGAAACCGAGCCTTTTTTATTGGCCAATCTCCTCAGCACGGTAAACTCGCCAAATAAGGATGGGGTGAAATTATGCTGATTGTAATACTGGCTTCCATCATTTGCTTTTCCTGTAGCATCAAAATTAGCCTTGAATGTACGGTTGTTGATGTTGGTGTTACTGTTGAGGATCACATTTGGCCGGAATACCATATCGGTTAACGAATCAGGGTGGTATTCTGCCTTAAAATTAAAGCGGTGTGCTTGATTATTGCTATTGCGGTCGGTATTATCCAGGGTGCGTAAAATATCGCCAGCGCTTAAGTCCTGGATATTGGATAATTTATTACCTAAACCCGAAGAAAAATAGGTAAAATAACTTCCACTGATGGACAGTTTATTGTTTTTGCCCCAGGAATTACTGTAGTTTACGCCTCCACTATGTGTGGTGTAGAGTCCAATGGCATTGTTATCAAAAACCCCACTGCCGCCAATGGTTGTTTTGCCGTTATTGTTATTGATGGAGAAACTTCCCCCCGCAGGTGGGGCAAAAATATTTCCGATATTTCCACCGCTGAAACTACTCAGGTCATCGTAACCGAAACTCGCATCATTGGTATTGTTGCTCATGCCCAGAACAGCAAACTGCAGGTTTTTGTTAAAGTGGTTGGCACTTAAGTAACTTCCATATTTATCGGTTGTTCCTCCTGCAAGATTGGCGTTACCGAACCAGCCCTTTTTCTTATCTTCTTTAATGGTGAGGTTCAATACTTTTTCGCGCTGACCGTCGTCAATGCCAGTGGCTTTCGCTTCCAGCGTTTTGCTGTCAATCAACTGTACTTTGGCAATCGCATCTGCAGGGAGGTTTTTTGTTGCCGTTTTAGGGTCAGTGCCAAAGAAATCCTTACCATCGACAGTTAAGCGGGTAACTTTTTGTCCCTGCACCAAAATACTTCCATCTTTATCAACGGTTACACCTGGAAGCTTCTTCAATAAATCTTCTACCGCTGCATTTGGCCTGGTTTTATAAGCATCGGCATTAAATTCTATGGTATCTTTTTTTACAGTGGCTGTAGCATAACGGCCACTTACAGCTACATCTTTTAAGGTAATGGCATCTTCTACTAATTTTAAAGTGCCAATGTTAACAGCCTTTCCGTTCAAATTAATGTTTTTGGTGATGGAATTATATCCTAAGGCCGAAATCCTGATTTTATAGTCGCCATTGGCAACCGCATTAAAAGAAAATTCTCCGGCTTTGTTGGTTATTACACCTACTTTTTTGGTCGAATCAGTTTTACCGGACAAAATAATGCCCACATATTCAATAGGTTGATCGGTTTTCGCATCAATGATTTTTCCATTTATATTACCCGTCTGTTGTGCGAATACTTTCGTAGATAATACGCACAGCAATATCCATAAATAGGTTTTCATAGTTAAGATTGTCTTTTTTGTTGGTTTGTTTGATTAGCCCTTTTTAAGGTTTCAACTATAAGACACCAAAAACTGAAAAGTGTGACAGAAAAAATATTTTTTTTCTAAATAACCCTTAGGCAGGCCGCCTTCCGAAGTTCGCTCCTACACCGACCTTTGAAACTTCTGAAGTCTGAGGGCTTTGATTATTGAGCGTTTTAAAGGAAAGGCTGCAAGGTGAGATAATTATTGAATGACAGAATGGTTGAATGTTAGAATGAACTGAACAAATGTTGAGTTTGATCACTAGCACATTAGATCTTATTTATGAAACGTATCAAGATATAATTCTTCTACCTTTTTACGCGCCCAGGGCATTCTTCTTAAAAATTTTAAGCTCGATTTTATCGTTTGGTTGTTGTTAAAACAATCGATCCTGATCAGTGATCCCAGTTTTTCCCAGCCGTAGTGTAGCTGAAGATCGGTTACAATTTTTTCTAAGGTGATACCGTGTAAGGGATTGTTTTTTTGCTGTTCGGCCATGCTGCAAAGTTAAGGCAAAATTATCGGGGTTTATATTGTGTCATCCAAACATTTGCACCGCCACAATCAGGGTCGTTTATGATATGGCTAAGCACTTCAAAGTGATTGGATTCAAGCAATGATCGATATTCATCTGTGTCTAAAGAATCATGGAATAAGTTTTCACCACCGTTCAACCCCCAAACCTCTCCTCTATCCGTTCCCGAGGTAAACAACAAAATGCCATTTGGTTTAAGGTGACGTCTAAAAATACTGAACATACCAGGCTGATCGGCTGCCGGGAGATGAAAAAAACTGTGCCAGGCAATTATTGCATCGAATCTTTCATCTAAATCAAGTTTACGCATATCTTTCAGCATAAACTTTGTGTCTGGAAAATTTAGTCTGGCCAATTCTAGCATCTGTGTACTGGCATCGATTCCGAGAACGTTTACATTTTGGCTGATCAGATATTCCAATATAGGTTTTCCGCTGCCGCAGCCCAAATCTAAAATACTTGCATTTAGAGGCACTCGCTTAAGTAAATCGTCCAAATAGGTTTTCTCTTCTAAACCAGCATAGCGGTTTTCGGCAAACCATTTACCCATCTTATTGTAAGCCTTATAAACATTTTTGCGTTCTCCTTTTTCCATCTGTATAATTTTTTCAATTTATTATTAATGCTTTAGCAACATCAAATTAATTATAGCTATATTTTTTTGGAAACAAACGTGCAATGGTTCTTGGCAAATGCAGCCCTGCCATCCGCTTTATCCCGATGAAGAATCGGGATGCCCGCTACTATCAGGTTTAGGATGAAAGGTCTGCTCCTAGCATGGTGCCAAGGCATCGAAGCGATGTTTCTAAACCCGATTGAAGCGGAAGCCCGCAGCGCAGCGAGGACTTTGAACGGAAAGCGGGACTGAAAACCTCCAAGAGAACGGAACCCTTCATTTCCAAAAACACACAACATCAGTTTGTAAATTAGCCAATAGCCGTAGCATCAATTTCGATCAGCATGCCAGTTAGGGCCAATCTTTGTACCGGAATAAGAGTGTTTACCGGAAATTTCTGATCAGGCCATATTTTGTTCGATTCTTTGATCAGGATTTCGTGTTTCGCCTCATCATAATCCACCACCAATGTTGTGAGCTTTGCAATATTGGCCATGGTTAAGCCTTTGCTTTTTAAAGCCAAAGCTATATTTTCGAATACAATACTTACCTGAGTCCTAAAATCATCACTCAGTATGCCATCCATTCTGCTACCACCCTGGCCTGCAACAAATACAAGTGAGGAATTGGCTGAAACTAAAGCAACGTGAGAATATCCATGCGGACGGGGATCGTATATCCCTGCGGGGTTGGTGATTTCTAAAGTAGGTTTTTCCATTAGCTATAAATTAACAGGTGCTAAATTATTCGATAAGAAATAGTAAACCGTCGGTTGTTTGCAATAAAAAACCTCCTGATCTTTATAAATCAGGAGGCTATAATAATTATCAGGCTTAATTAGTTACCCGTAGCTGTCCAGGTATTATTATCTGTGTTCGAATCTGGCAATACTTTATTAGGATCTAAGGTAACGGATTCGATCTCTTCAGTTGTTGGATAACGTACCAACCAAGTCGCATTTTTCATCCAAACATCAACCGGAACTTTTACGATATCCGTTTTACCACTTTTGGTTTTAACCTGCAGGATAATTGGCATTGGCATTTTCTCCAGGTTTACAACTTTAATCGCGTAGCCCACCAATTTATCGTCTTTCTTAACGGCCTCAACACCAGCAATACCCTGATCCATTTTCCAGTTGTTTAACCACCAGCTTCTCCAGAACCAGGCTAAATCTTCGCCAGCACCATTTTCCATCGAACGAAAGAAATCAAATGGGGTTGGATGTTTAAATGCCCAGTTTTTAATGTATTGACGGAAAGCATAATCAAAACGATCTTCACCTAAAATCTGATTTCTCAAGATATCTAAGCCCCATCCTGGTTTATAATATAAATTAACACCTATATTACGCTCTGCCATACCATCAGGCATTAACATCATGTTTTCATAAACCGGATTTCCGATGGTGCTTTTACCAACTTTATTCATATCGGTTGGCTGAGCGGCATACTCACCTTTATTAAAACTACTTTTAGAAATACCGTTGATAAAAGTATTGAAGCCTTCATCCATCCAACCATATTTACGTTCGTTGGAACCCACAATCATAGGGAACCAGGTATGGCCGAATTCGTGATCGATTACGCCCCATGCACCTGCTTTTTTAGCTTTCCAACCACAAAAAACAATACCAGGATATTCCATGCCACCTACATTGGTAGCCACATTAACTGCCATTGGATATGGATATTCGAACCATTTGGCTGAGTAGTGCTCAATGGTAGATTTTACATATTCTACACCACGGCCATATGCATCAACACCGTTGCTTTCTACTGGTTGTGCAGAAACGGCTAGGGATTTTTTACCGCTTGGCAAATTGATCCTTGCTGCATCTAACACAAAAGATTTAGATGAAGCCCAGGCCGCATCGCGTGCATTTAAGATTTTAAATCTCCAGGTTAATTTATCTTTCGCCGGACGGGATTTTGGATCTGTTACCTCTTCTTCTGTACGGATATGAATGGTAGCATCGCTAAGTTTAGCGGCATTCCATCTTTTTAATTGTTCTGGTGTAAAAACTTCGGCAGGATTTAACAATTCGCCCGAGCCCATTACGATATGGCTTGCCGGTGCGGTAATGGCAAAATTAATATCGCCATATTCGCAATAAAATTCACCGCCGCCCCAATAAGGCAAAGTATTCCATCCTAGCACATCATCATACACACACATCCGTGGAAACCACTGTGCAATAGCAAAAATTTCACCATTTTTTGTAGTTAAATGTCCTGTCCTGTCCGAGCCCTCTTTTGGGATAACGAAAGAATAGTCCATTTTAACAGTTACAATATCACCATTAGCTGCCATTGGTTGATCTAAACGGATCTGCATGCGCGTATCTTCTACCAAAGAAGTAAATTTTACAGCAGCAGCTTTTTGCGATACACTGATGTTCTGGATTTTATAACCACCATCAAATTTTTCACCTTGTGCACCATAACGGCTACGCGTTGGTGTAATGGCATAACCACGTGAAGTTTCTTTAAAAGTATTCTGGTCTAATTGCAGCCATAAATAGGGTAATTTATCGGGACTATTATTTTTGTAAGTAATGGTAACGGTACCCGTAACCGTATTTTTAGTTTCATCGAGATTAGCTGTAATGTTGTAATCAACGCGATTCTGCCAATATTTTGGTCCGGGTGCGCCAATTGCAGAGCGGAATTCATTCCCGTTTTGTGTATAAAATAATGGTCCAAAGGCTTCAGCAGGGTTATAATTGGTAGCTGGTGCCGGTGTTGTAGCTTGTTGGGCCGATGCAGAAAAGGCAAAAACGCAACAAATCAAACATAAAGTTATTAGTTTAGTCAATTTCATGATAATAATAAGGTTGTAATCAGGCGGTAAATATAAAAAATAACCACATATAGATTTATATGTGGTTATAATGTTACCAATAATCGCTACAATGCTACCGATAGTAATTAAGTATATTAATTTGCTTTTAACTTCGGCAAATCCTGTAGTTTTCTTTCTTGCGGGGTTAATTTTTTCCACGCTACAAAGGCGCGGGAAATATAATAAGCATAGCGGTATGGCCTTTCTGCCTTTACTGTCTCTACTGAGGGGCGATAAATAATCATGAAGTTTTTAAGTTCCTCACCCTCTAGCTTGGTCATATCCGTAATGGCCTTTGCGGTAAAGTTCTCATCAATTTCCTGGAGATACATTTCCTTTTCCTCCAAATCGGCCTCTTTTCGTTGTTGTCTTCTATATTTACCATAGCCAAGGTTTAGGTTTAAGCCCCCAACCTTGTCGGTTATACGCTTACGGTTTAGGTTTCCACCCGTACTCAATAGCGTATATTTTTCCGCTAATGGATCTTTCGCATCTGTAACCTGACTATTCATCCGCACTGCTGTAATATTTACATCTTTTAAACTGTTCGATTTAACCGGAAGATATATCGTTCTATTTAAGAGGTTGGTTAAGTACAGCGTATCGGTATGATAGCCAACGGCAGAAAACTCTAAAAGATCGCCAATATTGGCACCAATGGCATACTTACCTTCTTTATTTGTACTCGTTGATTTTTTACTGTTCAGGTTTCTGATACTAACACCAGGAAGAGAGAGCGTTTTTTTCGAGTAATCGAAAACCGTACCTGTAGTTACCGTTTGTGCAAAAACGCCAATTGGCAAGGCAAGCAATAGAAAAATGATCAGTTTGTACATACTCAAAAGTAACTTAGTTCGACATTTAAAAGCTGCATTTAACAAACTTTAACATTAGAACAATTGAATCAGGCTAGTGTTTTTAAATAATTGTCATCATCAAATCCAATTAATATGGMTTTGTTGTTTTGCTCAATAATCGGACGTTTTATTGCGCTGGTATTTTCTTTTAAATAAGCTATTGCCAAATCTTGGTTATCAATTTTAGCCTGCTCTTCTTTAGTGAGTTTTTTCCAGGTTAAACCTTTGCGGTTTAATACCGTTTCCCAACCAAAGGTATTACACCATTCATTTAATTTTTCAGTTGTAATGCCTTTTTTCTTGAAATCGTGAAATTCAAAAT
>NZ_JBFTQI010000165.1:0-10278 GCF_056398925.1 Pedobacter sp. 01T416_2 | reverse complement strand
CTAATGTGCTTACAGCCGATTGGATTATTGATTTTTTACTTTTCAAAGAGAAAATAATTGTCTGTTAATACTTGAAATTCTTGTAAAATTATGTTATTTTGGATACAAAAATAGCATCGCATATTTTATTACACAAAATGGACGTGAAAAAGTCGTTATTTGATAACCTACAAAATTTCTTCGGGTTTGACAATTTCAAAGGTGATCAGGAGTCGATCATTACAAATATTTTAGAAGGCAATAACACATTTGTTATTATGCCAACAGGCGGAGGGAAGTCTATTTGCTATCAGTTACCCGCTTTAATGAGTGAGGGGACAGCAATTGTAATTTCTCCACTAATTGCATTGATGAAAAACCAGGTTGACCAATTAAGGGCCTTTGGTGGAAATGACAGTATTGCTCACTTTCTTAATTCATCCCTAAATAAATCTGAAATTACTCAAGTTAAATCTGATCTTTTAAGCGGTCAGACTAAGTTATTGTATGTTGCGCCAGAGTCTCTGGCGAAGCAGGATAATATTGAATTTTTAAATCTGATTAAAATCTCTTTCGTTGCCGTTGATGAAGCGCATTGTATCTCTGAATGGGGGCACGATTTCAGGCCAGAATATCGTAAGATTAAACAGGTTATTGCAGGATTGGGGAATAACATTCCAATTATTGCATTAACCGCAACTGCTACGCCAAAAGTACAGCAGGATATTATGAAGAATCTTGGAATGACGGAAGCAACGTTGTTTAAATCGTCATTTAACAGGCCCAACTTATTTTACGAAATCCGACCTAAAAGAGACATCACCAAAGAAATTATTAAGTACATCAAATCTAATCCGGGCAAATCTGGGATTATTTACTGTCTTAGCCGTAAAAAGGTTGAGGAAGTGGCAGAAGCATTGAATCTGAATGGAATTAGTGCCTTGCCTTATCATGCGGGGTTAGACCCAAAGGTTAGGGCTGAAACGCAGGATAAATTTTTGATGGAAGATGCTGAGGTTATTGTAGCAACCATTGCCTTTGGTATGGGGATAGATAAACCCGATGTTCGCTTTGTGATTCACCATGACGTACCTAAAAGTATGGAGGGTTATTACCAGGAAACTGGCAGGGCCGGACGTGATGGTGGCGAAGGCGTGTGTATTGCTTTCTACGCTCAAAAAGACGTAGACAAGCTGGCTAAGCAGATCCTTCATTATTTCGGTGAAAACTTTAACGAAACGGGCTGTAACTGCATGTGTGATAACTGTAAAAAGCCTAAAAAGCAATTTGATGCAGAAAGTCAATTGTCGACAGTTTTGAAATTTATCGAAAAATCAGGCGAAAAATTTGATGATGCACACTTGTTAAATGTATTTTTAGGTTTAGAAACCGCTCAAACCATTGCTTACGAACACAGTAAGATTCCTGAATTTGGAAGCGGTAAAGAAGAAGGCGAGCTGATGTGGAAATCGATTATCCGCCAGGCTGTTTTAAATAATTACCTTTTTAAGGACATTGACAATTACGGTTTATTAAAATTAACCAAACAGGGAAGAGATTTTATTATCAACCCCTATAGCCTTAAATTCATACTAAACGAACCAATAGAGAACGGTGCTGATGACGATGACGATGATGTAAAGCAAGGTACAGGTGCTTTAGATACCCATCTTTTATCATTGCTTAAAGAGCTACGTAAAAAAATTGCGAAGCAAAAAAGTGTTCCACCATTCGTAGTTTTCCAGGATCCATCTTTAGAGGAAATGTGTACACATTACCCGATTACGACGGAAGAGCTTCGCCAGATTTCTGGTGTAGGTTCGGGTAAAGCGATGAAATTTGGGACACCTTTTATCGAATTGATCAAAAAATATGTCGAGGATAACGATATCGAACGTCCAATCGATTTGATTATTAAAACTCAGGCCAATAAATCGCAGATGAAGGTTTCGATCATTCAAAATATCGACAGGCAGATTGGTTTGGAAGATATTGCCGATTCGAAAGGCATCACCTATGAAGAAATTCTCAAAGAAGTAGAATCGATTGTAAACTCTGGTACTAAACTTAACCTAAACTATTTCATTGATGAAGTAATTGATGATGATAGACAGGATGAAGTATTTGACTATTTCAGAGCTGCTGAAAGCGATTCTATCGATGAAGCGCTTAACGAGTTAGGCGAAACCGATTATACCCGCGAAGAAATTCAATTGATGCGGATTAAATTCATGTCAGAACTAGGAAATTAAAAATTAGGTGTGAGATAGGAGAAGCTAGATTTGAGATAAACTCAGATCTTATATCTTATGTCTCACATCCCACATCTCAACTATGCTTAACTATTTAGATAAATTAAAAAATACAGATTCGGGAAATTTCTTTTTAATGGCTGGTCCATGCGCTATTGAAGGCGAGGATATTGCCATGAGAATTGCCGAAAAGATTATTACAATTACTGATAAACTTCAGATCCCATATATTTTTAAAGGTTCGTACCGAAAAGCAAATAGGAGCAAAGGAAGTTCTTTTACCGGCATTGGCGATGAAAAAGCTTTGCGCATTTTAGAAAGGATTGGTAGAGAATTTGGCGTGCCAACAGTTACCGATATCCATGAAAGTGGTGAGGCCGCAATGGCAGCTGCTTATGTTGATGTATTGCAGATCCCTGCATTTTTATGTCGCCAAACTGATTTATTAATTGCTGCCGCCGAAACTGGAAAAGTAGTAAACGTTAAAAAAGGTCAGTTCCTTTCTGCAGGTTCTATGAAGTTTGCGGTTGAGAAAGTAAAAGAAGCCGGAAACAACAAAGTTATTTTAACAGATAGAGGTAATACTTTCGGTTATCAGGATCTGATTGTTGATTACCGTGGTTTACCCGAAATGCAGGGTTTCGGCGTTCCGGTAGTAATGGATTGCACACATTCCCTACAACAACCTAATCAAAGTAGTGGTGTTACTGGTGGTAAGCCAGAATTGATTTCGACTATCGCTAAAGCAGCAATTGCAGTAGGAGCAGATGGTTTATTTATCGAAACACACCCTGATCCTGCAAATGCAAAATCAGATGGTGCCAATATGTTACATTTAGACCTGTTGGAAGAAACTTTAACCAAACTGATCCGAATCAGACAAGCTATATTATAATCTTGAACAGTCCGAAAGTATTTCTTACTGCAGAATGGCGTAAACTGGCTTTGGCACAATATGCTGTAGATAAAGAAATACTTTCGAAATACCTCCCTCCACAAACCGAACTAGATGATTGGCAAGGTAAATATTATGTGAGTTTAGTCGGCTTTATGTTTGTTGATGTTAGGCTGCGAGGCTTTAATATTCCATTTCACACTAATTTCGAAGAGGTTAACTTAAGATTTTATGTCAAATTTAAGGATGGAGATACGTGGAAAAGAGGCGTGGTATTTATTAAAGAATTTGTACCCAAGCCTGCCATCACCTTTGTAGCCAACACCATTTATAAGGAGAATTACCAAACATTTCCGATGAAACATGTTTGGATTGAACAAGAACATCAGCTTGAGGTAGATTATCGCTGGAAGAACCGAACCTGGCATAATTTTTCAGTTATAGCTTCTTCAAAGGCAGAAGAAATACGGATTGGTAGCGAAGAAGAATTTATTACAGAGCATTATTGGGGTTATACTAAAATTGGAGCGAATAAAACATCTGAATACGGTGTTGAACATCCGCGCTGGCAAATTTATTCGGTAAAAGACTATAAAATTGATGTCGATTTTGGAATTAACTACGGAAATGATTTTTCTTTTTTAAACGATGCTAAGCCTGATTCTGTATTCCTGGCTGGAGGCTCTGAAATAAGGGTACTAAAAGGGAAGAAGTTTTAATACGGCAAATATTCTTGTCATTCTGAATGCAATGAAGAATCTTTATTAAATAAATTTCAA
Organism: Pedobacter sp. 01T416_2; assembly: GCF_056398925.1. NCBI lineage: Bacteria > Pseudomonadati > Bacteroidota > Sphingobacteriia > Sphingobacteriales > Sphingobacteriaceae > Pedobacter > Pedobacter sp. 01T416_2. Next base: position 6,373 of record NZ_JBFTQI010000165.1, on the reverse strand, counting down.
CTTGTGTTTCATAAGCGGAGGATTCTTCACTAAGTTCAGAATGACAAGTCACCGTTATATCCTATGATAGTCTCCGCGCCAATTTTTAATGACTTTCTTAATCTCATCAGGAGATAACTTATCAGCCACAGCTTTATCAACCAAAGCCAAATATTCTTCATCACCAGCAAAACGCAAAGCCATAATTTGCCCCATTCTCAGCTCACTCGGAAGTGCTTTACCAGTAAGAATGTAATAACGCAACTTTTCTTCGGCTCTTGCAGCTCTGTCCTGTGCCTTAAGTGCAAACATCCGTGCCATTACAGCTATAATGGCAATCAGGAAGAATGCAAGCACAAGCAAGCCCGTAATTATAGTAGGTACGGCTATGCAACAATAAATGGCAAAACCTAATCCTAAAACCGCTAAGGGTATTGTGAAAAAATGAAAAGGTGGATAAAATCTCTTATGGTTTCCGTAATGCTGAGACATTTTTATTTTTCATTAAGTTGTACTACTTCTTCTTGTTCCTTGAGATTTGAAGCACATTTTTAATGTGCGAGGCAACCGCTGCGCTTTGAATATTTTCTCCAGTTTCGATATAGCGATTTACTGGTCCACCACATTTAAAACAAAAGCCTTTTAAAATAATATCATTTAATTTATTTAAATAAGGTTTATAATTCGTAATGGTAGACATCTTTTTACATCCAGTACAATAGCAGCTTTCTAGTATAAGATTTAGGTGCTTATATTGCTCTAACATAATAATTTCTATATCGTAATCTTCAATTTCTATTTCCATAAAATTTGCCAATTATATTTTAGTAATTACAAACGATGTTCTACGATTGTTTTTCCTACCTGATTCAGTTTTATTATCAGCGATCGGTTTACTTGCTCCAAATCCTTTAAAAGTAAGTCTTTTAGCATCAATACTATTTTTAATCAGGTATTCATAAACAGCATTTGCCCGGTTAAATGATAATTTCTCATTCAGCTTGTCATCGCCAACATTATCGGTATGACCCTGAATCTCAATCTGTACGTTTTCGTTTTGGTGCAAAAAATCGATAAGTAGATCCAGTTCACGGATAGAGGCGGGCAAAAGATTAAACTTATTGGTATCGAAGAAAATGTTTCTTAAGGTTACATTTCCACCTTGCTTTATTTTTTCGATGTAAACTTCAATCTGGTAAGGTTTATTGATATCTCCTGCCTTGAGCTCAAAGTTTTCAGAGTAAAACATGTAACCTTCGGCATTTACATTAAACAGATAATTACTCCCAACAGGCATTACCGCTAAAAACTGACCCGTTTCTGGATCAGTATAATCGTCGAAAACAGTTTTATTGCTTTTCAGATCAACCACCTGAACATTACTTTCGATCGTTTTTTTAGTATCCCGGTCTCTTACAATTCCTTTCACATAAGAAACCTTCAGCGGTTTAGCTACTTCAGGAATTCCAAAGCTATAAATATCCTGTAAGCCAAAACCTCCTTTTAAATTCGAAGAAAACAATCCGAAATTTCCATCGGCACTTACTACCAAACCACTTTCATCTTCGAAAGAATTGATCGGATAACCGATATTAATTGGCTTTTGCCACTTGCCATCATTATCCATTCTACTATAATAAATATCTTTGTTTCCAAAACCTGGCCAACCATCAGAAGAAAAATACAAAGTTCTTCCATCAGCATGTAAAAATGGTGTATTTTCATCATAGACCGTGTTGATATCAGGCCCAAGGTTAATGGCAGGTCCCCATTTAGCATCATCGGTAATGGTGCTTTTCCATATGTCGTACCCTCCTGAGCCACCGGGTCTGTTGCTTATAAAATACAAGGTTCTTCCGTCAGGACTGATTGCTGGTTGTGATTCCCAATATTCTGAATTAACGGGTTTCCCAACGTTGTAAGGTTCGCCCCAATCTTTTCCCTCACGGTGTGAAACATAAATATCACACCTACCCAGGCCATCTGGTCGGTTGCATCCCGTAAAAAAAAGGTACTTCCCGTCAGGTGAAATGGTTTGGGCTCCTTCATTGTATCGAATAGTATTTATTTTGCTGGATAAAGGAATAGCGGCACCCCATTTACTGCTTTTAAGCTGTGATGTCCAGAAATCTTCATTACCATTTACCTGGCGGGTAAAAACCAAGTTTTCGCCATCAGCAGTTAGAGAAGGAAAGTACTCAGCATTGGTTGTATTTACACCTTCACCTAAATTTGCTGGACTATATTTTACGGGTTTATTGATTGTTATGGCGGCGAAATCACAATCTAAAAGATATTTCTTTGCTCTTTTTGCTCTATCAGATGAAGGATCTAATGTTAAAAATTCACTAAAATGCTGTTTCGATTTTAAATAATCCTGAGTTGCAAATTCGGTTTCAGCCAAGCCGTAAATTACAGCCGGAGCTACAATTTTATTGATCAATATGGCTTTTTCGTAAGCTGCTTTGGCTTCAGCATACTTTTTTTGTGCTTTATAAACGCCAGCAAGCACAATGTAGGCATTCTGAAATAACGGATCAGCTTCAACCGCACTTTTTAATACCTGTTCGGCAGCAGCATAATCTAATTTGTCAATAAATGGGCCGGATTTTTCAAAAAAAACCTGTGCTTTTTTATTTAGGGAACTTTGCCCAAAACAATAAATACTCAGTATGCTAAAGAAGAGGACTAAACGAAATTTCATTACATTAACATTTGGTTATAAAGCTAATGTATTGTTTTTAAGGAATATTTAAAAATTTGTGTGTTTGCAAAGAAATTTCCCATTTTGGGTTTGCCATTACATAATCAATAATTAATGGTGTAATTTCTTTTGATTTAGACCATTCTGGCTGCAGATATAATTTACAGGCAGGAGACACCATAGCCGCGTATTCTTCAGCCCATTTAAAATCGCTTTTGTTAAAAACGATCACCTTTAATTCGTGCGCAAAAGGTGTAATATCTGGTCTTGGTGCTTTAAATTTCTTTGGTGATAAACAGATCCAGTCCCAATTTCCAGAAAGTGGGTAGGCACCAGATGTTTCGATAAAGGTAAGAATACCTCTTTCTTTTAATTTGTTGGTTAAATAATCAAGGTTATAAATCAAAGGTTCGCCACCTGTAATTACAACAGCCTTACCCGGAAATTTATCGGCGTTTTCAACAATTATATCCGAAGCCGTAAGTGGATGCATTTCGGCATCCCAGCTTTCTTTCACATCGCACCAATGGCAGCCTACATCGCAGCCCCCTAAACGGATAAAATAAGCTGCTTTACCAGTATTAAATCCTTCGCCCTGTATGGTATAAAATTCTTCCATTAAAGGAAGTAATGTGCCGTCTTCTGGTATGTCTTGTTTCATTTTTGAGGATGCAAATATCCAAAAAAAATATGGTGATGCTGTTCCTCTTTTGAAATTTAATGTAAAGATGAAATAAGACTGATATTTATTTGCTGTATTTTAGCTGCATGAAGTGGTTTAAGGCGTTAAATAATAATCAAATTCCCCGTCCTGATACAATTAAAACAATAGAAGTTGCGGGAAAACAAATTTGTTTGATTAACAATGAAGACAAAATTACCGCAACCCAATCGCATTGTCCGCATGCTGGGGGTCATTTTAGTGGTGGCTGGTGCAAAAACGGGCATCTGGTTTGTCCAATCCATCGGTACGAATACAGTTTAACCACGGGAAGGGGAGCAGAGGGACAAGGTGATTATATCAATATCTATCCAACTGAGTTGCGCGAGGATGGCCTCTATATCGGTTTTGAAGAAAGCTGGTGGAGTAAACTTTGGAGTTGATTTTTAACCACAGCCTAAAAGGATGAACACAGATGAATTATATTGGTTCATTATCATATGTTCATTGGTAAAGCAAATTGGCTATTGTAAGCTGGGTATTGGCTAACCGCTTTTCAATTAACAAAAAAGCGATTCAATCTTCTTGAACCGCTTTTCCTTCTTTAGTCTTTAAGCTTTCACCTTTAGGCTTAAGAATATATCTCTTTCCTAGCTGATGCTAACGTGTTTTTTAATAGACCAACAATAGTCATTAAACCCACACCACCAGGAACAGGCGTAATGTAAGAAGCTTTGGGTGCTACGTTTTCGAAATCTACATCACCATATAACTTAAAGCCGGATTTGGTTTCAGCAGAAGTTTCGCGGTTAATACCTACATCGATAATAATGGCACCAGGTTTAACCATATCGGCAGTAACAAAATTCTTTTTACCAATAGCGGCAATCACAATATCTGCTTGGAGAACCTGTTCTTTTAAATCTTTAGTACGAGAATGGGTAAGTGTTACAGTACAATTGCCAGGGTTGGCATTGCGGGCCATTAAAATGCTCATTGGGCTACCCACAATATTACTACGACCAACAACCACACAGTGCATTCCGGTAGTATCGATATTGTATTCCTGCAGCATCAATAAAATACCATAAGGTGTAGCCGGGATAAAGCAAGGCAGGTTGCGCATCATTCTACCCAAATTTACCGGGTGAAATCCATCAACATCTTTACGGTGATCGATCTTTTCGGTAACCTTCTCCGGATCGATGTGTTTTGGCAAAGGCAATTGAACAATTAATCCGTCTACATCATCATCCTGGTTAATTTCTTCAATTTTCGCCAATAATTCAGCTTCAGTTACCGAGTTATCATATCTATGTAACGATGATTTAAAACCAACTTTTTCGCAGTTTTTCATCTTACTGGCCACATAGGTTTCGCTTCCTCCATCGTTACCAACTAAAATAGCAACTAGGTGTGGCTTGCGACCACTTTTATTTAAAAATTCGGCAGCTTCTTCTGCAATTTGAACTTTAACTTTTTCTGATACGTATTTACCGTCTAATAATTTCATTCTAAAAGATGTGAGAAATGAGATTTGAGATCTGAGATCGAACAAATTGTCTAATGTCTCATATCTATCATCTCATATCTAATTTTTAATCTAATTTCAAAACCGCCATAAATGCACTTTGTGGAATCTCTACGTTTCCAACCTGGCGCATACGTTTTTTACCCTTTTTCTGCTTTTCCAATAACTTACGTTTACGGGAAATATCACCACCGTAACATTTAGCCGTTACATCTTTACGTAAAGCACTCAGTGTTTCGCGGGCAATAACTTTAGCGCCAATTGATGCCTGTATTTTAATCTCGAATTGTTGACGAGGGATTAACTCTCTTAATTTCTCACAGATTTTCTTTCCAAAATCGTAAGCATTGCTACGGTGAATCAGTGAGGATAACGCATCAACAGGCTCATCGTTTAACAATAAATCAAGGCGTACCAAATCAGATTTGCGGTAACCAATTTGGTGATAATCAAACGAAGCATATCCTTTAGAAAGTGTTTTTAACCTGTCATAGAAGTCAAATACGATTTCGGCCATTGGCATTTCGAAAACCAATTCAACCCTGTCTGATGTTAGATATGATTGATTAATAATCGCTCCCCGTTTTTGGATACAAAGCGACATTATTGGACCAACAAAGTCAGCCTTGGTAATAATATTTGCTTTAATATAAGGTTCTTCAACCGAATCCARTTTACTTGGATCTGGCAAATCAGATGGGTTATTTACAATAAACTCATCACCTTTTGTAGTGTGTGCAATGTACGATACGTTGGGAACCGTTGTAATTACAGTCATATCGAACTCGCGTTCTAAACGCTCCTGGATAATCTCCATATGCAGCATTCCTAAGAAACCACAACGGAAACCAAAGCCTAATGCCGCAGAACTCTCAGGTTCGAAAACGATAGAAGCATCATTCAACTGCAACTTGTGCATGGCTTCGCGCAGCTCCTCAAATTCATCCGTATCAACAGGGTAAATTCCAGCAAAAACCATTGGTTTCACCTCTTCAAAACCTTGAATCGAATCAAGCGATGGTCTGGTAACAGTTGTAATTGTATCACCCACTTTTACCTCTCTGGCTTCTTTAATACCAGAAATAATGTACCCCACATCTCCGGTTTTTACCACATTACGTGGTGACATATCCAGTTTCAGAATTCCAACCTCATCAGCCAGATATTCTTTGCCAGTATTAATGAATTTTACTTTGTCGCCTTTTTTAATTTCGCCGTTTACTACTTTATAATAAGCAATAATTCCCCTGAATGAGTTAAAAACAGAGTCGAAAATCAAAGCTTGCAAAGGTGCTTCTGGGTCACCAACCGGAGCTGGAACACGGTCTACAATGGCCTGGATAATATCAGGAATACCCATTCCGGTTTTACCCGATGCAGGAATAATATCTTCTCGTTTACATCCAATTAAATCAATAATCTGGTCTTTTACTTCCTCTGGCATTGCCCCAGGTAAATCCATTTTATTTAAAATCGGAATAATTTCAAGGTCGTGTTC